>CAYMPX010000136.1:0-7558 GCA_964392135.1 uncultured Methylomarinum sp. | reverse complement strand
GTTGTTTTAGTTATAGCACCCTCGGATGCCTCCCAAGTCCGTTGCTCTGCTTCTTAGTATTAAAAGACCTCAACGGGTCGGTGTGCTAAGACTGACAAGCTCTTACAACATTGACGATGGGAATCTACTGGTTTGTGTGTTCCAGGTTAAATTTTTACTATTTAATGTAAAAACACGCCCTCATTTTAATGTTTCAAAATAGTTAGAAGTGACAATTCATTCCCCTCAGCTAAAGACTAACGGGTTTTCTTGCCACAAAATTTATAAACACAAACAAACGGATCTATGTCAGAATTCGCTAAAGAAATTATCCCTGTTAATCTCGAAGATGAGATGAAGCAATCATACCTTGATTATGCAATGAGCGTTATTGTAGGTCGAGCACTCCCGGATGTCAGAGACGGTCTTAAACCTGTACATAGACGTGTTTTGTACGCGATGAGTGTATTGGGGAATGATTGGAACAAGCCTTATAAAAAATCAGCACGTGTGGTAGGTGATGTCATTGGTAAGTATCATCCGCATGGTGATACCGCAGTTTATGACACCATTGTTCGTATGGCTCAGCCATTTTCTATGCGTTATATGTTAATCGACGGTCAGGGTAACTTTGGTTCAGTTGATGGTGATTCAGCTGCAGCGATGCGTTATACCGAAGTGCGTATGGCGAAGATTTCACATCAAATTCTGGCGGATCTTGACAAAGAAACCGTTAATTTTGTGGCTAACTACGACGAGTCTGAATCAGAACCCTCGGTGATGCCAACACGTATTCCTACTTTATTGGTTAATGGTTCGTCGGGTATTGCGGTAGGGATGGCGACCAATATCCCGCCTCATAACCTGGATGAGGTTGTGAGTGCTTGTCTGGCTTTAATTGATAATCCTGAAAGCACGATTGTTGAGTTAATGCAGCATATACCGGGACCTGATTTTCCAACAGCAGGATTTATTAATGGTGCCGTAGGTATCTATGATGCCTATATGACGGGTAGAGGGCGTGTACATTTACGTTCACGCTGCCATTTTGAAGGCAGAGGCGATGGCGGTCGTCAGTCAATTATTGTCACGGAATTACCTTATCAGGTGAATAAGGCGAGATTGCTGGAAAAAATAGCCGAAATGGTTAAATTGGGCAAGCTGGAAGGGATTAGTGGTTTACGCGATGAGTCTGATAAAGACGGTATGCGCATGGTTATTGAACTGCGTAGAGGTGAAGTTGCCGAGGTTATTTTAAATAATCTGTATAAGCAAACACAGTTGCAGACAGTGTTTGGTATTAATATGGTGGCTATTCGTGAGGGTCAGCCTTATTGTATGAATCTTAAAGAGATTCTTGTCGCTTTTATTAATCACCGACGTGAAATTGTAACGCGTAGAACCCTTTATTTGTTACGCAAAGCGCGTGAAAGAGCGCATGTTTTAGAAGGTCTGGCTATTGCTCTGGCTAATATTGATGCAATGATAGAACGGATCAAAGCATCAAAAAACCCTGCAGAAGCAAAGCAAGGATTGTTAGCTAAAGATTGGGAATTGGGATTGGTTGCGGCATTATTGGAAAATGCCGAGGCAGATCGAACACGACCTGAAAGTCTGGCGGTTGAATTTGGCGCGCAGGGTGATTTATACAAATTATCAGACGCACAAGCACAAGCTATTCTTGATTTGCGTTTACATCGTCTAACCGGTTTGGAACAAGAAAAAATTGTTAAGGAATACCAGGAGCTACTTGAATTAATTGATGGTTATTTGAAAATTCTAGGTAATGATGTCCGTTTGATGGACGTTATTCGTGAAGAGCTAGAAGACATTAAACAGCAGTATGCGGATGAGCGTAGAACTGTCATATTACAAGAGCATGTTAATTTATCAGCAGAAGATTTAATTACCGAAGAAGATATGGTGGTAACCATGTCGCATGAAGGCTATGTTAAATCGCAACCCTTAGATGATTATAAGTCTCAGCGCAGAGGGGGTCGTGGTAAATCAGCGACTGCTACTAAAGAGAAAGACTTTGTTGAAAAACTGATTATTGCTAATACTCATGATACTATTTTGTGTTTTTCATCATCAGGTAAAGTGTATTGGCTAAAGGTCTTTCATTTACCGGTTGCAAGTCGTGGTTCACGTGGTAAACCGTTTGTTAATTTATTGCCTTTAGAAAAAGGTGAGAAAATTAACGCCATGTTAACGGTGCGAGAGTACAGTGAAGATAAATTTGTCTTTATGGCAACCGCAGCAGGTACAGTTAAGAAAACACCGTTAAAAGAGTTTGAAAGACAGCGTGCTAATGGAAAAATTGCAATTGATCTGCGCGAAAATGACACACTCGTGGGTGTGGCAGTGACAGATGGACAACAAAATATATTGTTATTTAGTAGTGCCGGTAAAGCGAATTGCTTTAACGAGACCGATGTACGCTCTATGGGTAGAACCGCAGCGGGTGTGCGAGGTATTCGTTTACCAGAAGACCATCAAGTGATTTCTTTGATTATCGCTGCAGAAGGTACGGTGTTAAACATCACTGAAAACGGCTACGGAAAAAGAACCAAACTGGAAGAGTTTACCTGTCATAAACGGGGTGGCCAAGGCATGATTGCAATTCAAACCTCGGAACGTAATGGCAGCGTAGTGGGTGCTACATTAGTGAATGAGACGGATGAGATTATGCTGATTACCAGTGGTGGTGTTTTGGTTAGAACACACGTGAGTGAAATCTCTGTGGTGGGTCGTAATACCCAGGGTGTCAGGGTTATTCGTCTGGATAAAAAAGAAAAAGTGGTCGGGGTAGATCGTGTTGATGGTTTGCCTGATGAAGATAATGAAGGGGTAGAATCATCTGATATTAGCGAAGAATCTATAGTAGATGTCGCAACTGATAGTGAAACCAGCCTTGAACAAGATAATTTAGCAGAAGAGAAATAAACATGAGTCGAATTTTTAATTTTAGTGCCGGGCCTTCTACATTACCGGAGTCGGTTTTGTTAAAAGCAAAAGAAGAGTTTTTAGATTGGCGCGGTACCGGTATGTCAGTGATGGAAATGAGCCATCGCGGCAAAGAATTTATGTCTATTGCTGAGGAATTAAAAGCTGATTTAATTGATCTGCTGACTATTCCTGATAATTATAAGGTGTTATTTTTACAAGGGGGGGCAACAGGGCAGTTTGCCGGTATCCCTCAAAATATTTTGCAAGGTAAAGAGAAAGCCTGTTATGTCAATACCGGTGCATGGTCGGCAAAAGCCATTAAAGAAGCGAAAAAATATTGTGAGGTGATTGTTTCGGCAGACGCTAAAGCATCAAGTTTCACTACGATTCCTGATTATTCAACCTGGAATGTGGATGAGCAAGCGGCTTATTTGCATTACACAGATAATGAAACCATTCATGGCGTGGAATTCCAGGATATACCTTGCTTTGGTGATTTGCTATTAGTCTCGGATATGTCATCCAATATCTTGTCGCGCGCTGTTGATGTCAGTCAATTTGGTATTATTTATGCGGGTTCTCAGAAAAATATGGGGCCTGCTGGGGTAACCGTAGTCATTGTTCGTGATGATTTGATCGGATATGCAGATAAAAACCTTGCTTCAGTGCTGGATTATGAACAGCAAGTAAACAATGATTCTATGTTGAATACCCCGGCAACCTATAACTGGTATTTAGTGGGATTGGTCTTAAAGTGGGTGAAAGCATCGGGTGGTGTCGCTGCTATGGAGCAGCAGAATAAAATAAAGGCAGATAAGTTGTATCAAGCCATAGAACAGTCCGCTTTATATTCTAACCCTGTAGAAAAGTCTGTTCGCTCACGGATGAATATTCCTTTTGTGTTGGCTAATGCTGAGCTGGATAAACAGTTTTTGAGTCTTGCTGCAGAAAACGGTTTAAGTGCATTAAAAGGTCATCGTTCTGTTGGTGGTATGCGAGCGAGTATCTATAATGCCATGCCAGAGCAGGGCGTAGATGCTTTAATTGATTTTATGGCCGAGTTTGAAAGAACCCACGGTTAATGTTATTGATTCGCGATAATTCATACAAAGGCACCGAGAGTTACTCAGAAGAACATAACGGATCATCCGGGTCACTCTGTGTGAGATAAACAGATAGGTAATTCTAAAATAGAAATGACAGATATAATTCCACTTTCAGAGTTAAGAGATCAAATTGATGCAATTGATAGTCAAATACTTCAATTGATTAATCAACGTGCCACTTGTGCTATGGAAGTTGCCAGAACCAAGATGTCTGAAGGTGAGACAGGGACTTTTTATCGACCTGACAGGGAAGCTTTGGTTTTACGTCGTATTAAAGAGCTTAATCCAGGGCCTTTATCTGACGAAACATCTGCGCGTTTTTTTAGAGAAATAATGTCGGCTTGCCTGGCTTTAGAGAAACCATTAGAGGTGGCTTTTTTAGGGCCAGAAGGTACATTTACCCAACAAGCGACGTTTAAGCATTTTGGGCAAGCTGTTAATGCGGTGCCTGTGAGTACCATTAATGATATTTTCACCGAAGTAGAACAGCAGCACTGCCAGTTTGGTGTGGTGCCGGTAGAAAATTCAACAGAAGGAGTGATTACCCATACCCTGGATCGCTTTATTTCCTCAGCATTGCAAATTTGTGGTGAAGTTGAAATTAGAGTGCATCAAAATTTAATGGGGCATGTAGAAAACTTTAGCGATATTACCGAAGTCTTTTCTCATCAGCAATCACTGGCTCAATGTCGTCAATGGCTGGATATGCATTTACCTCATGCAATGCGTACCGCTGTGAGCAGTAATGCGGAAGCCGCTCGACTGGCTGCTGAGAGTAAAGATAAAATGGCGATTGCCGGTGAGGTTGCAGCGAGTCTCTATAAACTTGATATTCTGGAAAAGAATATTGAAGATGAATCAAATAATACCACGCGCTTTATTATTATAGGGCAACAACAACCTGTCTCTACGGGCGTAGATAAAACATCGTTGTTGGTTTCTACGGATAACAAGGCCGGCTCGTTACATAAGATTCTTGCGTCTTTTGCAAAATATGGTATTGATTTGTCGCATATTGAATCCAGACCCTCTAAACAAGGACTTTGGGATTATGTGTTTTTTATCGATATTAATGGTCATAAAGACGATGAGAATGTGGTGAAGGCTTTGAGCTCGTTAAAAGAAACTGTTAATTTGTTAAATATACTGGGTTCATACCCTAAAGCGGTTATTTAACATTGATGCTTATCGCTTTATTTAAAATATATGAATAATACCAAGAAAATATTTAACCTTGCGGTACAAGGTGTGCAAAAATTGGTGCCTTATACTGCGGGAAAGCCAATAGACGAATTGGAGAGAGAGTTAGGTTTAACTAAAATTGTTAAGTTAGCTTCTAATGAAAATGCATTAGGCTTGGGTGCGAAAGCACGGCTTGCAATTGAAAAAACGCTTTCAGAATTATCTCGCTACCCGGATGGTAATGGGTTTAATTTAAAGACTGCTTTGGCAAAAAAGACCGGGGTTATGGTTGAACAAATAACCTTGGGTAATGGTTCTAATGAAATTCTAGAATTGTTGGCGCGTACATTTTTAACCCCTGAGTTGGAAGTAGTTTTTTCACAGCATGCTTTTGCTGTTTATCCACTGGTAACACAAGCGGCAGGTGCGACAGCCAGAGTTGCTCCCGCATTAAATTATGGGCATGATTTAGAGGCAATGCAGGCGTGTGTTAATGATAAGACCCGCCTGGTCTTTATTGCTAACCCAAATAACCCAACAGGGACTTTACTTGCAGCCACTGCTTTGGAAAATTTTATTGCTGAATTATCTGAGACAGTCGTATGTGTATTGGATGAAGCGTACTTTGAGTTTGTGAGTGATAAACAACGTGTAGATTCAGTTCAGTGGCTGGCTAAATACCCTAATTTGATTATTACGCGGACCTTCTCAAAAGCGTATGGTTTAGCGGGTTTACGTGTGGGTTATAGTTTGTCGTCTGTTGAAATGGCGGATTTACTTAACCGTGTAAGGCAGCCGTTTAACAATAATATGCTGGCATTAGTGGCCGCTGAAGCCGCATTAAGCGATGAAGACTATCTGGCAGAAACCATTGCGCTTAATAATCAAGGTATGCAGCAATTAACGGCGGCATTTTCAGCATTGAATTTGTCGTGGATTCCGTCATCAGGTAATTTTGTTTCTGTTGATTTGCAGCGCGATGCCATGCCTGTTTATCAGGCCTTGTTAAAAAAAGGCGTTATTGTTCGTCCAGTCGGCGTGTATGAAATGCCTCACTATTTGCGGGTAAGTATTGGTCGCACTGACGAAAATCAATTTTTTATCGACGCATTAAAAGATGTCCTCAATCATGTTTAACAAAATCTGCATTATTGGTGTGGGTTTAATTGGTGGGTCTATAGCGAGAGCAGCTAGAGAGCAGGGGTTATGCAATCATATTGTGGCTTTTGGTCGTCAGCAGGGCATAGAAAATTTACGTGCAGCAAAATCGCTAGGTGTTGTTGATGAATTTTATACAGATATAGAGCCTGCTGTTAAAGATGCGGATTGTGTGATTATTTGTACGCCGGTTGGCGTGATAGAACAAGTGTTTCGACAGCTTCAGCCTTTTTGGAATGAACAGACGATTTATACTGATGCAGGCAGTACCAAAGGCAGTGTTATTGATGCGGCACAAGCCGTATTTTTAAATGTGCCGAGTAATTTTGTTCCGGTACATCCTATTGCGGGTGCAGAAAATAGTGGTGTTGCAGCCTCGAAAGTGGATTTGTTTGAAAATAAACGTTTGATCATCACACCTGTTGAATCATCATCTCCTGATGCGGTAAATAAAATGCGCTTGTTTTGGGAAGGTATTGGTTCAAACATTTCAATTATGGATGTGCAGCATCATGATGCTGTTTTAGCGGCAACCAGTCATTTACCGCATATACTGGCATTTTCTCTGGTTAATTTGTTGGGAAAAAAAGACGAGCAGGTGGAAATTTTTAAATATGCGGCCGGAGGCTTTAAAGACTTTACTCGCATTGCTTCAAGTGATCCAACCATGTGGCTGGATATTTGTATGGCAAATAAAAATGAAATTATTCCTTTAATTCAGCAGTTATCTGCAGAATTGAAGCGTATAGAACAAATGCTGCTTGATAGCGAAAGTCAGCAACTTTTTGAAACCTTTACGTATGCCAGGCAAGCCAGGCAGCGTTTTCTTAATCAATTTGATAATCATATGTCACAATCAATTACATTCAATGTCCAGCCCGGTGGTAACTTACGCGGAGAAATTCGTGTGCCAGGGGATAAATCAATGTCTCACCGTTCAATTATGTTAGGTTCATTGGCAGAAGGTGTAACCCATGTGAAAGGTTTTTTAAATGCAGAAGATGCTTTGGCAACTTTAGCGGCATTTAGAGCGATGGGGGTTGAAATTGAAGGGCCAGTCAATGGTGAAGTGACGATACATGGTGTCGGTAAACATGGGCTAAAAGCGCCTAAAGAACCTCTGTATTTGGGGAACTCTGGCACATCTATGCGTTTGTTAAGTGGATTATTGGCAGGGCAAAACT
>CAYMPX010000135.1:0-7589 GCA_964392135.1 uncultured Methylomarinum sp. | reverse complement strand
GAAGAAAAGGTTAAAGAGCGTACCCAGGAATTGGCAACTGCGTTAGAGCAGTTAAAATTGGCACAATTAAAGTTAGTCCAATCAGAAAAAATGAACTCCCTAGGTCAATTAGTCGCAGGTATTGCGCATGAGATTAATAATCCAGTAGGGGCTATTTATGCCAATGTGCAACCGTTAAAAGAATATGTCGCCGACCTACAAGAAGGAATACAATTGGCTGAGACTGTATTAACAGGGGAAGGTTTAACGCGTTTTAGTGATTTTTTAGCCGAAATTGATTATGTTTTTTTAAAACAAGACTTAGAGGCGTTATTAAAAAGTCAGCAACAAGCCGCAGAGAGAATTAAAAATATCATATTGGCTTTACGTAATTTTTCACGACTTGATCAAGGGGAGGTGAAAAGTGTTATTTTAGAACAAGGGATAGACTCAACATTACAAATCTTGCAGCATGAATATAAAGCGCGCATTACTTTAGAAAAAGATTATCAGTTAAATCGCCAGGTCGAATGTTATGCCGGCGAGCTTAATCAAGTTTTTATGAATATTTTGGCTAATGCCATTCAAGCAATTCCTGATAAAGGAATTATTCGTATCAAAACCTGTTTAGAAAATGAACAGGCTACTATTCAAATAAGTGATAATGGCACAGGTATCCCCGATGCAGTAAAACTACGTATTTTTGAGCCCTTTTTTACCACTAAAGAGATAGGCAAGGGTACAGGTCTGGGCTTATCAATTTCCTATGGTATTATCGAAAAGCATCAAGGCACACTGGAGGTTGATTCAAGCCTCGGTCAGGGAACTACTTTTACCATCCGAATTCCATTGCAGGTAACAAAAAAGAATGCATAAATTACTCTTAGTCGATGATGACCCCGATGTTTTAGCTACATTACGGCGTAATTTCCGCCGCAAATATACCACCTTAACAGCCTCAGGTGGCGCACAGGCGATTGAAATAATAGACACTGAATCTGTCGATTTGATTATTTGTGACCAGCGTATGCCTGATATTACTGGCGATCAGGTCTTGCAATATGCTTATCAACAGAAACCGGAAGCTATTCGAATTTTATTGACGGGATATACCGATATGGATTCATTAGTTAAATGTATTAATGACGCACGTATTTATAAATATGTTAGCAAGCCTTGGGAACCGGAAAGTTTACAACTTACGGTACAACGCGCACTGGAAAGCCTGGATCTTAAACGGCAACTTGATTCAGCACATCAACAATTAGCAACTGCCTATAAGGATACGGTTGTCATGCTATGTACTGCAGCTGAAGGGAAAGATGAAGATACTGGCAGTCATTTATTTCGAGTACAGTCATATACAGAACGTTTAGCGCAAGCAATGGGCTTGGGTGAGAGCGAAGCTAAACATATGGGGCTGATGAGTATGTTGCATGATATAGGCAAAATGAATGTACCTGATGCTATTTTGAAGAAACCTGCCAAGCTTGATGCCGATGAATGGCAATTAATGCAACAACACCCTGTGCATGGTGCGCGTATTTTAGGCGACAATCCTTTTTATCAGCAGGCACGTGAGATTTCATTAGGTCATCATGAGAATTTTGATGGTACGGGTTATCCTGCGGGGGTAAGTGGTGTAGCGATTCCCTTAGCGGCCAGGATAGTTAAAATCGCGGATGTATTTGATGCATTAACGACTAAACGCCCTTATAAAGAGCCTTGGCCTGTAGAGGCTGCGTTAAAACTAATTAAAGAGGAGTCTGGGACATCGTTTGATCCTGTTATTGTAGATAAGATGTTGGCTATTTTTGAGCAAAATAATAAAGAATAAAAACCATTAATAACTGGAGAAATAGCTGAATAACCGGGGGCAGATACAAATTAAATGACTGAGGTATTACAGGTAGAAGGCAATACCTATAATTTCAAAATCCACTGATTTAACTACCCTGCCGCCCCTTTCCAAGTGCCGTTATATTATCTTTTCAATATACTGCAATATCAATTGAACACTTTTGTTTCCTCGGTATTCATTAACATCTAACTTATAAGCTGATCGTATAGATCGAGTGCCTAACCAATCCTCTGGTTTTTCTACAAAAAAAGCAATCGCATCAATCAGTAATTCATTCATGGGAAATCGTAATACAAACTTAAGATGTTGCTGTCCTACTATTCGACACTGAATCACATCAAAAATACCATCAAATACCGGTTCTGGAAATGCTTGCCCCCATGTACCCGCATTATTAAGATACTCTGTGAATTCCAGGGTTATATTTTTTTCAGATAATGCGCCATCAGAATAAATTTTTTGCTCAAGATCCAGATGCTCTAAATGTTTTGCAACCACCTTATCAAACGCTAAAGCAAAAACAGGGTAATCATGCATTTGTAGACTCATCCCTGCTGCCATAGCATGTCCGCCAAATTTACTAAGAATTTTGGGGTGAGAGACTGCAATTTCACTCAGTACATCACGAATATGTACACCGGGGATTGAACGTGCAGACCCTTTGATTTCACCGTTACCCGCTGATGCAAAAGCAACCACAGGTCTATGCAAACGATCTTTGATTCGGGATGCCAATATACCAATCACCCCTTGATGCCAATACTCTTCAAACAGACAAACACCGGCAGGTAGGTGTTTTTCATCCAGCGCTTTCATTTCATTTAGCAAAGAAATCGCTTCACTTTTCATCTGCGCTTCAATATCTTTACGGTCTTTATTAAGATCATCTAGCTGTTCAGCCATATCCCTGGCTAAAGCAACATTATCTGTAAGCAAACATTGAATACCTAAAGACATGTCATCCATACGCCCTGCAGCATTTATCCTTGGACCTAAGGCAAAACCTAAATCAGACGCTCTTATTGAATTGAATTGTTTACGGGCTATTTCAATCAAGGCATTGATACCGGCATGAGCATGTCCTGAACGGATTCGCAATAAACCTTGATGGACCAAGATTCTATTTACCTGGTCTAAAGCAACCACATCGGCAACCGTACCTAAAGCGACAAAATCCAATAATTGAGCAAGATTAGGTTGTTGAATATTTTGTTTTTCAAACCATTGCTGTTCACGTAAACGACCTCTTAATGCCATTAGTACATAGAAGATCACACCAACACCGGCAATATTCCCACCAGGAAATTTATCCCCCACTAGATTAGGATTTACAATCGCATCGGCTTCAGGAAGTTGTTCGCCCGGTAAATGATGATCTGTAACCAGCACTTTTATACCTAACTCTTTGGCTACTTTTACCCCATCAATACTTGAAATACCATTATCAACCGTAATAATAAGCTCTGGTTTCTGTTGTTTGACTAACTCGACTATTTCCGGTGTCAACCCATAACCGTATTCAAAACGATTAGGAACCACATAAGACACATGATTTGCCCCTAATAAATTCAGTCCTTTCATGGCAACCACACAACTGGTTGCACCATCCGCATCAAAATCTGCAACAATAGAAATTCGCTGCTGCTGTTCTATTGCCGTTATTAAATGGGCGACCATGGATTCCATGCCAGACAACAGCCAGGGCGAAGGTAGCTTGGTTAATGTACGTTCTAATTGGTCATTTTCTGTAATACCACGCGATGAAAAAATCCTGTTTAGAATAGGATCTGTTTCACTTAAATGTGACTTTTTCCCTAACGGACGAGGAACAATATTTTTTTTTACGCCTTGATGATACATATACAACCAATAAATAATTCAGATTTAAGCTTTCTCGACTTTTAACCTAAGGTGGCTATATACTTCTCAAACTAAAGTCGCGAAAGGGACGATTATACATTTAAAAACCGTCAAACTGCTTATCGACTCATTAATGTGTCATTTTCATCACCCATGGTTATAAAAACACACACTATCATTTGGAAAAAACAGGTCTAAAATCGACGTGATAATTATCGTAAAAATCATTCTATGGACTTTATTATGCTTCAGCTTTCCGGTTGATGCTAACAACCCGCCCCTTATTGCTGCCGCATCAAGCACCCAATTTGTATTGGAAGAATTAAGGCATGAATTTAATAAACAAACCGGGTTAAAAATAAATATCAGCTATGGTTCTTCTGGAAATTTTTCTCGTCAACTGATCCAGGGGGCGCCTTTTGAATTATTTATTTCTGCCGATGAACATTATATTTCTATGCTTCATAAACACCATATAACGCTTAATGACGGTGTTATCTATGCCGCAGGGAGGCTCGCCTTATTTATCCCTCATAACTCAGTGATTAAAGGGGATAAAAAATTAGCAGGATTAAAAGAAGCGCTTAACTATCAACAAGTACAGCGATTTGCCATAGCTAACCCTCAGCACGCGCCTTATGGACGCGCAGCAAAAGACCTGCTGACTCGTGCCAGGCTTTGGAAGACAATACAATCAAGCCTGGTTATGGGAGAAAATGCTTCTCAAGCCGCTCAATATGCCAGTTCAGGTCTCACTGAAGGCGGTATAATTCCCTACTCATACGCGCTTTACCCTGCGATACAGCAATTAGGTCGCGCAATACTACTGCCCCAATCCCTACATGCGCCATTCTATGCACGCATGGTATTAATAAAAACCGCAGGATCTGTTGCTAAAATGTTTTACCATTTTTTACAAAGTAAAAAAGCACGTTATATTTTTGATCGACACGGCTTTTTAATGCCAGAATAACAAAATCACGGAACCCTTTTGAAACATATATTTTATCCTGAAAGTGAGGCTAAATCCTCATTGCCAGTTATCTGACAATTCACCCCTACTTTTAATAATTTAAAACAACATGGATTGGGAAGCTCTTACACTATCAATTAAACTTAGCGCATTAACCGTTCTGTTCTTATTACCTATAGGCATATATTTTGGTCGTTTACTGGCTTATCACGATTTTTATGCTAAAAATTTAGTCCAGGCTCTGTTTGCCATCCCCCTCATATTACCACCGACTGTTTTAGGCTATTATTTATTAATTGGACTGGGTTCTCAGTCTGCTTTAGGTCATGGCTTAGCCTCGCTGTTTGGGCATAACCTGGCCTTTAGCTTTGAAGGCCTGGTTATCGCCTCTATTTTATTTAACCTGCCATTTGCTATTCAACCGAGTCAACGGGCTTTTGAAGCAATCCCCAGGGAAATAAGAGAAGCCGCGAGTTGCTGTGGCATGTCTCCTTTCAAAGTACTTTGGCGCATAGAACTGCCACTGGCTTGGCCTGGAATCGTTTTTGCGATGATAATGACCTTTGCTCATACCCTGGGTGAATTTGGTATCGTTTTAATGGTCGGGGGTAATATTTCAGGGGAAACGCGAACCATTGCTATTGCCATTTATGACAGTGTACAAGCCTTTGATAACCAGGCAGCAGCAATTATGTCAGCGACTCTTCTGGCTTTTTCAATGATCACTATCACTATCACTTATATGATGACAGGACGAAATAAGCCGCTTTATGAATAAACCCGCGATACACGTCCAATTAAAACAAACCGTTCCTATTCCTTTAGATATAAAACTGGATTGCCATGCCAATGAGGTAACCGCCTTAGTGGGGCCTTCGGGTAGCGGTAAAACGACGGTACTGCGCGCCATAGCCGGTCTCTATACCCCACAATACGGCATTATTTGCTATCAACAAGAAACATGGCTCAATACAACTCATAAGCTATTTATTCCAGCCTACCAACGTACTGTAGGTATCGTGTTTCAAAACTATGCATTATTCCCTCATTTATCCGCATTGCAAAACATTATAGAAGCCCTGCCAAAACAGCCCAAACCACAGGCAAAAAAACAGGCTTATTTATTATTAAAAAAAGTACACCTTGAAGGTCTTGAAGACAGATACCCTCATACATTATCGGGTGGACAACAACAGCGAGTCGCTGTTGCCAGAGCATTAGCTCGCAACCCAAAAGTACTCTTACTTGATGAACCCTTTTCCAGCGTTGATCAAGTGACACGCCGCCGCTTATATAGAGAGTTACTGGAATTACGTCGTTCACTATCAATGCCGATTATTATCGTAACCCATGACCTTGAAGAAGCCACATTACTCGCAGATAAACTTTATATTTTACATAAAGGAAAAACCTTACAGTCAGGTAAACCCAATGAAGTAGCCGCACAACCTAATAGCGCACTTGTCGCTAAACTAATGGATCAACAAAATATTTTTAACGCGGAAGTACTTAGCCATAATATAGCGCAACAAAAAACCAGACTGCGCTGGGGAAATTTAACGTTAGAGGCAAAACTGCAAACACATTACAACATCAATCAAGCGGTTAGCTGGATGATACAGCCAGGTAATATTTTATTACACCGTCGCGGCAGACCCTCAAAGGGTGATAAAGAAAATCCGTTTACTGGCACTATTGTTGAGTATTTTGTTCTTGGTGGTTATGCCAGTGTGATTATTCAATTGGAAAACAACATAAAACTCACCCTATCCGTTCCGCTACATGTCGCTCAGCGCAACAAACTAGGGTTTGGAGAAACAATAGGCGTATCATTAATGGCTAAAGGTATACATCTTATGCCTTATACAGAATTACACGGGGATAAAAACAGAATGTAACTATTGTTCATAGTATCCATCACCTGGCTAATAATTATGTTTCTTAGAAAAATTAATAAAAAACCTAAGGCAGGATGATATAGAATTAAGGCTCATAAACAGAGTATAACCTTTTATCTTGCAGCGACAATACAAATGGAAATAAGTGACAATCCTCTAGGTAACCGCTTCAGAGGTTACCTTCCTGTTATTATCGATATAGAAACAGCAGGCTTTAATGCAAAAAAAAACCCTTTATTAGAAATAGCGGCCATTATTGTAGAGCCGGATAATAATGGCTTATTACAATTGACTGAATCACATGCCTGTAATATTGAGCCTTTTGCAGGCGCAGAACTTGATGATGCAGCCCTGAAATTTACAGGCATAGACCCTTACCATCCTTTCCGTATGGCAGTTACTGAAAAAGAGGCTTTAGCAAAATTATTTCAGCCTATAAAGCATGCAGTTAAGCGGAATCAATGTACACGCGCTATTTTAGTCGGCCATAACCCTGCATTTGACATATCTTTTTTGAATGCCGCAATCGAGCGTTCAAAAATAAAGCGGAGTCCTTTTCATCCTTTTAGTAGTTTTGATACAGCAACATTAGGCGGCTTGGCTTATGGTCAAACGGTACTGGCAAAAGTTGCCAAGGCAGCTGATTTAGAGTGGGATAGTAATAAGGCGCATTCTGCACTTTATGATGCAGAACAAACGGCAAAGCTATTTTGCATGATTGTTAACCGTTGGAAAAAGCTGGAAGAGATGGAGCAGGTACAAGGTTAAAGGTTCAAAGAGCAAGCGTTTTGCTCTTTGAACCTTTTTATCATTAATAACAACGCCCGCCCTGAAACCGGGTCAGGTACGCATCGCCCATGTTATTTATGCGTGTCAAGCCAGTTCACTGTCCCGACTCCTACAGGACTATTTAGAGAGTGGCAGTAACCGTTTTAGCGGTTGGGAGGGGGGAGAGTTTTTGACTCAAATGGCTTATATTGAATGGCGTTTATAATCCATATTTTTTCCCCTTCGGGTG
>CAYMPX010000134.1:4429-7673 GCA_964392135.1 uncultured Methylomarinum sp. | reverse complement strand
ACTAGTAAAAAACAACCTGAAACAATCCAAAATGATCCATGATAAACCCGTACAAAATAGCGGAAATAAGGGGCAACATAGCCATAGGTTTTCCGTTGCTCCAATGCTCGACTGGACTGATAAAAACTGTCGCTATTTTCATCGGTTATTGACTGAAAATGCACTTTTGTATACTGAAATGGTGACAACAGGTGCTATTTTGCATGGTGATCAACAACGGTTTCTAGACTTTAATAATGCTGAAAATCCTGTGGCTTTTCAGTTGGGCGGTAGTCATCCTGCTGATTTGGCGCGTTGCGCTCGCATCATTGAAAATTATGGTTATGATGAGGTTAATCTAAATGTAGGTTGCCCTAGTGACAGGGTTCAAAATGGTCGTTTTGGTGCTTGTCTAATGGCAGAGCCTGCGTTAGTTGCCGAATGTGTGCAGGCGATGCAACAAGTGGTTTCAATTCCTGTGACAGTAAAGTCACGCATTGGTATTGATGAACAGGATTCTTATGATGAGTTGGTGGATTTTGTTTCTACTGTTGCGGAGGCAGGCTGTAAAACCTTTATTATCCATGCCAGAAAAGCCTGGCTGAAAGGCTTGTCTCCCAAGCAAAATAGAGACGTGCCGCCTCTGCGTTATGAGGTGGTTTATCAGATTAAAAAAGATTTTCCTGATTTGGAGGTGGTTTTAAATGGCGGAGTGACTTCTTTAGCGCAAAGCAAAGACATATTGCAGCATGTAGATGGAGTGATGATGGGGAGAGAGGCTTATCATAACCCTTATCTATTGGCTGAGGTTGATGCACAACTCTATGCGGGAAGTGGATTGATCAAGACGCGTCATCAAGTGCTGATGGAATTAATTCCTTATATTGACGCATATATAGACGCGGGTGGACGATTGCATAGCGTGACACGACATATCCTGGGTGTTTTCCATGGTGTTCCGGGAGCCAGGGCATGGCGTAGAATATTGAGTGAGCGAGCGACTAAAAAGGACGCAGATAGTGCTGTGATATTAGAGGCGTTAAAGCATATTTGTCTATGATATAATTGCCCGCAATTCTTAATTAACAGAGACAGTATGATGGAAGAGTTTTTTTCCAAGATTATTACGGCAGTGGGTGAAGATGTAACCCGTGAAGGGTTGCTGGATACACCCGCACGTGCTGCGAAAGCGTTTAAATTTTTGAATAACGGTTACGATAAAACCCTGGAAGAGGTGTTGAATGGCGCTATTTTTACAGCCGATACTGAAGATATGGTTATCGTAAAAGAGATTGAACTGTATTCTTTGTGTGAGCATCATTTATTACCTTTTATAGGTAAATGTCATATTGCTTATATTCCGAATGGTAAAGTTATCGGCTTATCCAAGTTGGCGCGTATTGTTGATATGTATGCCCGGCGTATGCAAATTCAGGAAAAACTGACCAAGCAAATTGCAGATGCAGTTGAATTGTCTGTTGGTGCCAAAGGTGTGGCAGTTGTGGTTGAAGCCAAACATTTGTGCATGATGATGCGGGGTGTTGAGAAGCAGAATTCTGTCATGACGACATCGGTTATGACGGGAATTTTCAGGGAAGATCGTAGCACCCGTATGGAATTTTTAAACCTTATTAATCGAAATAGTAATTAATTATGCTGCTGCGTGAGAACGCCGTATCTAAAAAAACAGGCGTGCTTCTGGTTAACCTGGGTTCACCAGAAGCTGCCACGACTTCTGCCGTTAGACGCTATCTTAAAGAGTTTCTTTGGGATCCTCGCGTTGTCAATCTACCACGCTCAGTCTGGTGGATTATGCTACATTTTCTGGTATTGCCTTTTAGACCCGGAAGATCAGCAAAAGCCTATAAAAAAATCTGGCAACAACAGGGTTCACCTCTGGTCTTTCTTACTCAGGGCTTAACAGAAAAAGTCGCTCAGCAGTTTGATAGTGAGTCGTTTTCTGTTGATTATGTGATGCGCTATGGTAAACCATCCATTGCCAAACAACTGGCTAAGTATAAAAAAAATCAGATTGATGCGTTAATCGTTATCCCTTTATATCCTCAATATTCTTCAACTACCACCGCTTCTGTTTATGATGCGGTTATTCAGCGGGTGATGAAATGGCGTCATATCCCTTCGATTCGTATTGTTAGTGATTATTGTCAAATGCCTGCATACATTGAGGCACTCGCTCATTCAGTTGAAATGCATTGGGAAAAGCAGGGTAAAAATGAATTATTACTGATGTCTTTTCATGGTTTGCCTGCTAAATTAATCGAGTGGGGTGATCCTTATTTTGAGCAATGCCATCGTACTGCTAAATTAGTCGCAGAAAAATTGTCTTTAGCCGCAGGGGAATGGAAAATCGTTTTTCAGTCCCGGTTTGGCAAGGCGAAGTGGTTACAGCCTTATTGTATTGAAGTTTTGCAAGTATTACCTGAGCAAGGGATTCACTCGGTTGATGTAATTTGTCCAGGATTTGCTGTTGATTGTCTGGAAACACTGGAAGAAATTGAAATAGCCAATAAAGCAATTTTCTTGCAATCAGGTGGTCAATCGTATCACTATATTCCTGCGCTAAATACCTCGGATAAACATGTTGATGTTATGGTTGATCTTATAAACGGGGGGGAATGAATGAGAGGATACGAGAGAAATTGTGCGATTTGTCGATTAATGCGTAGTTTGGCATTTACCGGTGTGGGTATGGGGCTGGGTAGTGGAACGGCATACCTGCTGGGTGCAAGTTTACAGAATATTTATATGTCTGGCATTGTTGTTTCTGCCATTATTGTATTTGGAATGTTGGATAAAAAGAAGAGGTCACGATGAAGTCGAATATATTGCAAAGCTGGAATAATGAGTGGCCTGTTATTCATTCTACAAACCCATTGGCAACAGGTGATGGAGTTATAGATCAGGCAACATTTAATACCATAGAAGTTGATGTGTTGTTTGAAGTTGTCAATAAAGCCAGTACGGTTGCTGGACAGTCTGTTTTATATCGTTCATTAACCCGTCCACTGGATACTCTTGAAGCGATAGAAGCTAAGCAGGAAGCAATTAGAGAGATTCAACAAAACCAGGCTGTCAGAGATAATCTAGAGCAAATTGTTGCGCAATCAGCTAAAAAAGAAGGTCATTTGTATACCTTGCTTTTTGGTGAATTTCTTGGCTCTATGGGAACAGCCAGAGCAGATCATCAGATTGAAGGGTATGGTTATCGGCAATATAAGCGTGGTGTACGCTTTATGCTGGAATT
>CAYMPX010000134.1:0-4329 GCA_964392135.1 uncultured Methylomarinum sp. | reverse complement strand
TTGAAGGGTATGGTTATCGGCAATATAAGCGTGGTGTACGCTTTATGCTGGAATTGTCTGATTCAGTGCATGTTTCCGGTGTTCCTTCCAGTTCTTATCTGCAGTCGGTTTATGCAAAAATAAATGCGTTTACCGAAAGTCGTGTTTATTCATTGATGGTGGGACCGGTTTATAACACTGAAAAAGGTCTTAAAAGCAAAGAAGAAAGGAAGGGTTCTTTTGTTCCGGCTACTATTTTTAGACCCCGTATGTTTAAGCCCTTGTTAATCACCTCTGTTATTGCATTAATTTGGCTGGCAACCCAATTTATTCCTGTGGGAATGTTTGGGTCTTCAAGAGGGAGTGTAGCTATTTGGGGTATGTTTTTAGTGCCTTTTTTATTGGTCTATTTTCCGGTAATTGGTTCTTATGACAGGGATAATTGTATTATTCCTTTGCGTGATGAGTTTAAGCAATCTCAGGCGCTGGGTGATGCCTTGGATGCTTTGGGGCAACTGGATGAATTACTGTCTTTTATTAAGTTTTCCGAGCAATATGGTAGTGAAATGATACTGCCTTCGATGTTCGCGAGTGAGCATCATTCTATTCGTTTAAGTCATGCCAAAAATCCTGTTTTAGGGATGAATAATTCGGACTATGTTGCGAATGATTTTGTTTTAGATAAGGATAAGCTGGTCTTTGTTACAGGGCCGAATAGCGGGGGTAAAACGGCATTTTGCAAGACAGTGACTCAAATACAATTATTGGCACAAGTGGGGTGTTATGTACCCGCTAAAATGGCACGCTTAACGGTTGCAGATAAAATATTTTATCAAGCACCTGATATTAGTCATCTTGATGATGGTGAAGGGCGTTTTGGAACGGAATTGAAACGAACCAAGGCGGTTTTTTTAGCAACAACGGCAAAAAGTCTGGTAGTGCTTGATGAATTATCAGAAGGGACTACATTTGAAGAGAAAATGGCGTTATCGGCAAATGTATTGGATGGGTTTTATCGTAAAGGCAATAATACCTTGTTGATTACCCATAACCATCAGTTAGTTGATGTATTTGTGGATAAGGGTGAGGGGATTGCAAAGCAGGTTGAGTTCGCAAATGATGCGCCAAGTTACCGGTTGATTGAAGGTGTTTCCAGAGTGAGTCATGCAGATCGAGTGGCGAAGAAAATTGGATTTTCTAAAGAAGATATAGATAATTATTTGGCTGATGCAAATAAAACGGGTGAAAAATGAGAATAGGTACGGCATTAACACAGAGTGCAACAAAAGCATTGTTACTGGGAAGTGGTGAATTAGGTAAAGAAATAGCAATTTCTTTACAGCGTTATGGGGTTGAAGTGATTGCTGTTGACCGTTATGACAATGCGCCAGCTCAACATGTCGCTCAGCGTCGTTATGTGATTGATATGACCGATGCGCAAGCGGTTAAGGAATTGATTGCGAAGGAAAAACCGGATTTTATTATTCCCGAGATTGAAGCGATTGCAACCGGTGCTTTAGCAGAAATAGAAGCGGAAGGATTATCGCAAGTGGTGCCTAATGCGCGTGCAGTACAGTTGACTATGAATCGAGAGGGGATTCGTACCATGGCGGCTGAAGAAGTCGGTGTACCAACCTCAAGTTATGCTTTTGCGGAAACGTATGAACAATTGAAAGCGGCAGTGAATGGGGGAATAGGTTATCCCTGTTTTGTTAAGCCGACCATGTCTTCCTCGGGTAAAGGTCAGTCGATGGTTAAGGCAGAAGCTCAGTTGGAACAGGCGTGGCGCGTTGCTAAGTCCGGCGGCAGAGTTGATACAGGTAAGGTCATTGTTGAGGGCGCGGTTGATTTTGATTTTGAAATCACTTTGTTAACGGTTCGTGCTTTAAATGAAAATAGCGAGGTCGAAACGTATTTTTGTGAGCCCATAGGTCATCTTCAGAAGGATGGCGATTACAGAGAAAGCTGGCAGCCACAGCGTATGACTGACGCAGCGATAAAAAATGCACAGGATGTTGCACGAAAGATAACAGATAACATCGGTGGCTTGGGTTTGTTTGGTGTTGAGTTATTTGTCAAAGGCGATGCTGTCTGGTTTAGTGAGGTGAGTCCCAGACCGCATGATACCGGTATGGTTACCATGGTGTCGCAACGACAGACAGAGTTTGATTTACATGCAAGAGCGATTCTTGGTTTGCCTGTTTCAACGACTTTAGATCAAGTGGGTGCAAGTGCTGTTATTTTGGGGGGTATTGATGCAAAAGGTGTTGAGTATGTCGATTTGGATAAAGCATTAGCCGATTCTGCCGTTGATATTCGGTTGTTTGCTAAGCCAGAAGCTTTTGTTGCAAGGCGGATGGGGGTTGCTTTAGCGGTCGCTGATAACGTCGCTAAAGCAAGGTATAAAGCAGTTAAAGCGGCTGCTTTGGTTAAGATCCAGAAAAGGGATTAAACGCATGTGGTTGATGAGGTGTTGTGGTATTTTGTTGGTTGTTTTGTGTTCCATGGCTGTGGAAGCGGATGTTTATAAGCGTACTGGAGCGGATGGCAGGGTTTATTATACCGATACGCCTGGAAAAGGACTTAAATATAAACGAATTATTCGTACAACACCTAAAGGTTATGCTGGGGCATTTAATAATCTGGCAGAAAACAAGAAGAAATATACCTCTATCATTGCTAAGGCTGCCGCAAAATATCAAGTAGATGAGAAATTATTACATGCGGTTATTCAGACAGAGTCTGCTTATAATGCAAAAGCAATTTCTTCAGCAGGGGCAGTAGGGTTGATGCAATTAATGCCTGCGACGGCAAAACGCTATGGTGTGAGTAATCGAAAGAGTGCACTGCAAAATGTAGAGGGTGGGACTCGCTATATAAAATATTTACTGAAGATGTTTAACTCAAACATTAAGCTGGTGTTAGCCAGCTATAATGCCGGTGAGGGGGCAGTTAAGAAATATCATAATTCAATTCCCCCTTATCCTGAAACACAAAATTATGTAAAAAAAGTGTTGAAACTTTATCAAGGTGTGTAGGTTTTTTTTGCAAAGTGACTATACTGAGTTTGTTTGTTTTTAATGAATAAGGCATTAATATTAATATGACCAAAGTCAGTCCGCAGGCATTAATTCAAGACTCGTTGGGGTTGTTTTCACTTCCTGATATTTATTTTCAGGTATCCGAGATGATTAGTGATCCACGGTTTAATGCAAAAGATATAGGGGAAGTTATTGGTAAAGACCCTGGGTTGAGTGTGCGTTTGTTGAAGTTAGTGAATAGTTCATTTTATGGCTTTCAGGCGCGAGTTGATACTATTTCGCGAGCAATTACCATTGTAGGGGTTGAAGATTTACAAAGCCTGGTATTGGCGACAGAAGTAATTGATAAGTTTAGCCAAGTCCCTGGTGAATTGGTGGATATGACTGACTTTTGGTTGCGCAGTGTGCAGTGTGCGGTGATTGCTAAATTACTTGCTAAGGAAAGTGCGGTGCTGCATTGTGAGCGCCTGTTTCTTGCGGGATTGTTGCATGATTTAGGTTCATTACTGCTTTATTATGAAATGCCTGATGAGTCGAGAGAGGTGTTGTTAGCGATGGCAGGTGATAGACGGTTAATCGGTGGCCTGGAGCAAGAAATTATTGGCTTTACTCATGCGGAAGTAGGTGCGGAGTTAATGCGGTTGTGGGGTTTGCCCGAATCTTTGTCGGAAGCAGTCGGATACTATCTTAACCCAGAGCTTGCTCAGGCGCATAAGCTTGATGCCTATCTATTATGTTTGGCATCACGTCTTGCAGAATTTTCTCAGCAAGACGATTTTGACGGGGGAGTGTTGGCTGAATTTTCTGATGAAGCTTTATCTATTATTCGTTTGGATGTTAAGCAAGTTGTGAATGTGCTGAAGAAGGCAAATGAAGAGTTTGCTCAAGTGTTTGAGTTGATGGTACCCGGTAAATGTTTTCATTAAATAACATAAACATCAAATTTCTCTAAAATTTTTATTAGCTTGATTAAAGGGAGACCAATTAGAGCATTGGGGTCTTCTCCTGTTATTTTGTTGAAGAGACTAATGCCTAATCCTTCGGATTTAAATCCCCCCGCGCAGTTAAAAGGCGTGTCTGATTTTACATAATGAGTGATTTGTTGTTCGGATAATTCCTTGAAGTAAGCGGTACACAAATCAATGTCGATGTAATACACGCCACTGTCCGTATCCAGGACGCAGATACTGGTATAGAAATTGACAGCTTTTCCGGATTGTCGTTTTAATTGTTTTACTGTATTTGAGTAGCTCCCCGGTTTTCCTGGTATATGATTGTCAAAACTTGCAACTTGGTCTGAACTGATAAT
>CAYMPX010000133.1:0-7687 GCA_964392135.1 uncultured Methylomarinum sp. | reverse complement strand
ATAAACATGCCAGGAATAAAAGGTTCTATGAATGCCTTTTTCAAGCTGTATCGACTGGAAAGGCTCTTTACTGTCTGATTTTTCAAACAGTAATAACTCAACACTTTCAGCATTACGGGTAAATATAGAAAAGTTGACACCGTTAGGATTGGCTTGGGAGCCTGATGGATAGGAACGCCCGGGTTTATATTGGTATTCTTTTTTTTTCATATACCTGGATGGATCAATGTGAGTGCATCAATAAATTGGCAAGAAAACATGCAAAGTCTAACTGCGAGAAGTCTATAGGAGTTTAAGAGGCGTTATTATCCGAAGTTTCCAGGGACAAAGCAAAGAAATTCGATTTTAAAAATAGTGCTAAGGAATTTTACGGGTGTAAAATCTCACATTTCACCTCCGCTTATAACGGTAAGATGACATTAACTCGACTGAATATTTGATATTACAGATGAAGTGTGTTTATTATCAGAGGATAAACCTGAATTTGGCAACATACTACGGTATGGTGTGCTAATCATTGACTCTATTGAGTGCAGGTTAAAATAATACGATTTTATAGGGGAAGAAAATGAGTATGGTTCATGATGTTACTAAATTGATCGGCAATACCGACTTAATTCAATTACAGCGATTGGTTAAAAAGGGATCTGCTGATGTGTATGTAAAGATGGAATCAACAAACCCGGGGGGATCCGTTAAAGATAGAATCGGCTTGGCTATGATTCAGGCGGCTGAACATTCAGGTGAATTAAAAGCCGGTGGGACTATTGTTGAACCCACCTCAGGCAATACAGGAATTGCGTTGGCGATGGTTGCAGCAGCACGCGGTTATCGTTGTATTTTAACCATGCCAGAAACAATGTCTGTAGAAAGACGGCAATTAATAGCCCTTTATGGTGCTGAAATTGTATTAACGCCTGGAACCGAAGGAATGAAAGGGGCAATTGCTAAAGCCACAGAAATAGTCTCTAACACAGCAGGCGCTTATATGCCTCAGCAATTTGAAAACCCTGCAAACCCGGAAATACATAGAAAAACCACAGCGCAAGAAATATGGTCAGCAACAGATGGCAATATCGATGCATTTGTCTGTGGGGTGGGGACTGGAGGGACACTTTCCGGTGTTGCGGAAGTGATTAAAAATAGAAATAAAGACATTAAAGTCATTGCAGTAGAACCCAGTGAGTCCCCTGTTATTTCGGGTGGAATTCACAGTCCACACAAAATACAAGGAATAGGCGCCGGCTTTATACCTAAGAATCTGGATGTTGATTTGGTCGATGCGATTGAACAAGTCAGTACGGAAGAAGCATTTGCTATGCGTAAACGGCTGTGTTCAGAAGAAGGTATTATGGCAGGTATCTCATCTGGCGCCAGTGTCTGCGCAGCATTGAGAGTTGCAGAAAAATTAGGCGCTGGAAAAACAGTGGTCACGATTGTGCATGATACAGGAGAGCGATATTTGAGTATGGGGTGATAAACGGTACAGTAGAAATTAATGGAGTAATGTCGCTCGGGTTATCAACAGTGTAGCCCGATGACAGCTAAAAATATGAATACAGGCAAAAAACAAAATGATAAGGAGGCGGTTGCTTTAACAGCGTGGCGAGAATCGCTTCATACTGTAATATTTGGTTCTGAAACGTGGCTAGGTAAGGCGTTTGATATTGTGTTAATTATCAGTATTATCTGTAGCGTCATTGCTGTCATGTTAAGTAGTGTCACTCACATTCAATACCAGTTTTCCGAGATACTATTTTATATTGAGTGGTTTTTCACCTTGCTATTCACCTTGGAATATGCTCTGCGGCTGATAGTGGTGCAGCGTCCTTGGCTTTATGCGCGAAGTTTTTTCGGTATTGTTGATTTTTTATCTATTATTCCAACCTATCTTAGTTTTTTGTTTCCTAGCATAAAATATATGCTGGTTATTCGTATATTGCGGCTATTAAGAGTATTTCGGATCTTAAAGTTAACCGCTTATATGGGAGAGGCACACAGTTTAATGAGTGCTTTGAATAGAAGTTGGCGTAAGATTTTAGTCTTTCTCTATACTATCCTTACCCTGGTGATTATTTTCGGGTCTTTAATGTATGTTATTGAAGGTAATGCATCGGGCTTTACCAGTATTCCAAAATCGGTTTATTGGGCAATAGTGACATTAACAACAGTAGGTTATGGCGATATTGCACCGCAAACGCCACTAGGGCAAATGATGGCTGCTTTTATCATGATTATGGGCTACGGTATTATTGCTGTTCCAACGGGAATTTATAGTGCAGAATTGATTAAGTCATACAAATCTGAGGGGGTTAGTAATGATGCCTGTCCTGATTGTGGTGAAACAGGTCATGACTTTGATGCTATACACTGTAAATACTGTGGTTATTTATTAGATGAATAGTGTTTTATTTAGCGGGTAACAAAGTAACTAACAAGGGAAGTAAGTTGCTTGTAAAAGATGAATTTTTCTATTGACTTTCTTATATTTAGACTAAATATAAGGTTTTTTAACTTGTCCACAAATTCTGTGGATAACTTTGTTGATAACTGTCTGATAACTGTCTGATAACACCCCTTGTTATTGATATACTCTGGATTGTGGTTAAATTGTATCATTTTTGATCTAAGTTTAAAATAACCATAAAAAACAATATGTTATAGTTTGTTTGTTGGTTTTATACATGATCAATAGCTTAAATTAAACCTGATTTGCAGGTAAAAAATAATATTGTGTGTAAACACTGACATTGAATGGAGTGAAACGGCTATAACAAACGGAACTTTGTTTGCTGAGCCTCTCCCTTTTTTCCACCATGACACTCACACACCCCCCACTAGACATGTGTGAATAACAGACTCATTTATTCACTTGCACAGCATTATAATATTTAACAAGTACGGGGGCTAAAGCCAGTATGCCTAATAAGATAAATGCCACTAAGACAGGTGTTGATAATAGTTGCCCGGCATTTTCTATTTGTCCCAATGATTGTCCCAGATTAGCAAAAACAAAACTTCCGGGAATGATGCCAATCAAGGTTGTAATAACGTATGTACGGGAAGATATAGGGGTAAAGGCAGCCATCAGGTTAACAAGCCAGAAGGGGAAAAGTGGTACCAGCCTTAAAAAAAGCAAGTAATTATATGCGTCAGTCTGGAAAGTATTCATTAACTTGACTGCTTGTTTATTTTCCTGCAATTTTTCTCTTGCCCAGTCTGCAATTAAATAGCGAGCCAATAAGAAAATGAGCGTTGCGCCTATGGTGGCTGAGATAATAATAAGCAGAGTCCCCATCCATCGACCGAAAAAAAACCCAAGCGCTAGAGAAAGTATCGTTCCGCCGGGCAAGCTTAATGCTGTCGTGGCTATGTAAAGCAGACCACAAGCGAAATAAAGAAATATGTAATGCTGCTCCGCATAGTTAAGCAAAACATTCCTATTTTGTTTAAGGGTTTCCAGATTTAACCATTGTTGACCGTCTAGCAGAAAAAAAATGGCAAATATGGCGCAGAATAACAGGAAAACCAAAAGTTTATATTGTTGTTGAGTCAATTTGTTGTTCATTTTATCTACCTAACCTGTATGACTAAAGAGTGTTAGCTGGAACCGTATACCCGATAAACCAGAAAATTATTACGCTACAGATTCCTCTATCTTGCAAATTAAAAAAGCGGAGTATTGCTTATAGAAACGGGAATTAATATTTTTATCCCGCCAAAAATTTTATATAAACTGCGGCAATAATTTTTTGTTCTAATAAGACCTGTGTTTGCGGATAATGTTTCATCCAGTAACGCCTTATTATTCACCGGCAACAAAGTACAAAATAATTATGATTACACAAAGATCCTGATAAGGACATGGTGAAGAGCTTTGTAAAACAGATTGTTCTGTTTTACAAATGGCTGCTATTGAGCGATATTTCTCTACATGAAATTGAACGTGCTGTCTTGAAAGAAGTCAAAGTCAAAGGGATATAGATTTTTTACAGCGAGATATAGAGGTCAAATGGCTTTTAGTACTATATAGTGCTGGAGTGAACAGGGTTCCTGTCGATTCTAATCCTGAGTATCTGAAAGTCCAGAGTGCAATCTACGCTTTGTGCGACCACAGTTGTGGTTTTTTCGTAAATATGATAGTGATAGATATTGACGGATACTAACTAATTTACCAGGAGCAAGCAAAATGACTGAAAAAAACCAGTATGTTGAAGATGCTATTCGTGCCGCGGTAGATTCGGGGTCTGATATCTATCAGAAAGTTCAGGCAATTACGCTTAAAGCGCTTACCGAGCACGAATTAGATCTGGATAATATAAAAAGCGTTGTGCAGTCAGCCGGGAAAGGTATCAATGCAGGGCTGGTCTCACAAAATGAACAGACACAGGAGATATTTAAGCAGGCCGCCCGCGCTCTGGATGATGCTTTGGCAAAAACCGCAGAAGCTTCAAAACTTGCTATCGAAGAAGCCACATCCAGAGTGAGTGATTTTTCCCATGATGAAGTTTCCAATGCAACGGATGCTTTAAAAACGCTGGAAAGCTTGTTTATTGAAACCTTGCAGACAGTCGCTCAGAGTGGTAATCAAGTGGTGAGAAATATCGTAGAAGATTTTATCACTCATACACAACGTAGTGGTACGGCGGTCGGCAAACAGACTCTGTTGGCGCTTGATGCGTTGAAGGAATTGCCTGCCTTGGGAAAGGACAACATCGTTTCCAGTACTCTGGCAACCACTTCGGCACTGGCGCAGATTGGCAGCGGAATTTTATTGGGTATTGCCGAAAGTCTACAACCCTCCCAGACTAAAAAACATAACGATTAATCACTGCTGCAGATGTTATGGGAAATACTTAACGCAGCCAGGGATCTTGGCAGAGTCCAGGAGATCGCTTCAATATTGATTCGTTATGGGTTTGGTGGCATTGTTCATGGTTTAGGGGTGGGTCATGCATTGGAGCGAGCGGGTAAGGTTTTGCATTGGCAAAGAGCGGAAGAATACCTTACCCTTGATACGCCACAACGTGTACGTCGTGTACTTGAGGAGCTGGGTCCGACTTTTGTAAAACTGGGTCAGATTCTTTCCACCCGCATTGATTTATTTTCGGCGCAATATATTGCTGAGTTTGAAAAACTCCAGGATCAGGTGCCTCCCGTCGCATTTTCCGATTTACAAAGCCAGCTGGAAGAGGATCTTGGCGGCAGTATTGATGAATTCTTTCAGGCGTTCGAAAAACAACCCCTTGCTGCTGCATCCATTGCCCAAGTGCATCGTGCGGTATTAACTGACGGAACCCAAGTTATTTTGAAAATACGCAGACCCGGGCTGCGTAAAATCATTGAAGCCGATTTGCGACTGTTACATCGTCTGGTGGATATTATCGAAGCTGAAGCGCCTGAACTTAATCGTTATCATCCGCGAGAGATTGTACATCAGTTTACCCGGTCGTTGCGTAGGGAACTTGATTTCGCCGGGGAATGCAGAAGTGCGGAAAGGGTGGCTGCTAATTTGGCTGATGATACCAATATAGTGATTCCCCGAGTTTACTGGCAATGGACTGGAGAAAGACTAAATGTCCAGGAATACATTCAAGGTGTCCATGGCAAAGACCTGAAAGAAGTCGAAAGAACCGGTTTGGACAGAAAATTGCTGGCTGAACGAGGTACCAATGCGGTCATTAAAATGATTATGGAAGATGGTTTTTTTCATGCGGATCCGCATCCGGGGAATGTCTTTTATTTACCGGGAAATAAACTGGCATTTATAGATTTTGGCATGGTGGGACGACTCACACTGGAGCGCCGGGAGCAAGTTGTCAGTTTATTATATGGTATGGTCAATCATGCACCTGCAAAAGTAGTAGAGATACTCGAAGACTGGTCGGATAATATATCCTCCGATGAACAGGTTCTCACTGTGGAAATAGAGGCATTTGTCGATCAATACAGTTCGTTAGCGCTTAAGGACTTGAATTTGCCGAGGATGATGAGTGACCTGATGGCTTTGCTGAGAGATCATAATCTGATATTGCCTGCCGATCTTGCCTTGATGATTAAAGCCTATATCACTCTCGATGGTCTAGGCAGACATCTTGATCCGGATTTTAATACGCTGGTTTTTGTAAAGCCTTTTATTCAGAAACTGATGATTGAGCGATATAAACCGGAAGCAATAGCCAAACGTGGCTGGCGTAATTTGATCAGTGTTGTTGATTTGATGTCTGGGCTACCCAGAGAATTACATCAATTGTTAAGAGCCTCTAGAAAAGGTGCCATTCAGGTTGATATTAATGTTAAACGACTTGGACAGTATGTTGATAAAACCGATCGGGCTATCAGTCGTCTAACGATGGGTATTGTGACTGCCGCGTTAATCATTGGTTCTTCTATCAGCATGACTGTTAAAGGGGGACCGGAAATATTCGGCTTGCCGGCCTTTGGTTTTATGGGTTATTTTTTTGCAACTATATGGGGCATCTGGCTGCTGTTATCAATCTGGCATAGTGGTAGATCTCGATAGATATTCATTGCTTTTTATCGCATATGCATAGAGTGCTTTTTCATTACTTGTCAGATCAAAAAAGTCTGAACTATACATCAGCAGTCTCATCACAGTATATTAAGTTGAATTGCACTTATAAGCTAAATCAAAGTTATATGACTACTCAATTAAACTATTTAGTAAATTGATCGATCTTAAAGGTAAAGTAATTTGAAACAGCTTTCGAGTAGAGGCAATTACTGTATGTGACAATTTTTCTTTCATTATTTACTATACAATTGGTGAACACCATGAAAAGAATCTATTTTTTAGTTCCTGATATTAAAACTACGCATTTAATTGTGGATGAACTACGTAATAAAGGTATAGAAGATCGACACATACATGTATTAGCAAAAAGAGATACACCACTAGAGGATATGCCTGAGGCATCGGTATTTGATAAGACTGATTTTATTCCAGCTGTGGAGCGAGGTGCAGCATTGGGTGCTACAACTGGTTTATTAGCGGGGCTTGTTGGTTTACGTGTTGCTGGATTTGCAATTGCAGGTGGACCTGTTTTGGGGATTTTATTTTTTGGTGCGACGATTGGGACTATAGCAAGTGGCTTAGCAGGTCTTCAGGTCGGAAATTCCAGAGTTAAAAAGTATGAGGGGGCTATTGAAAAAGGGGAATTGTTAGTTATGATAGATATAGCCAAAGAACGCATTGACGAAATAAGTAATGTTATTGTCAAACATCATACAAATGTTGTATTTGAAGGAATAGAACCTATGATTCCTCCTCCTTATTAAAGCTATTTTACTTTGAATATATAGGCTACCAACTTAAGACGGGACACCCGTGAAATAAGTATCTAATGAGATTCTAAATCCCGTCTAACCAGAAACCCATAGCTTCCTTAAATTCAAATATTAACGGCACTCTACCACGCCATTCCAGTATTCTCTTGGAGCAATCCACATCAACTAAAAATAGATTCCCGATAAAGTTTGTGCCCACGCTTGACTGGGTAGACTTCGGGAATGACGTGTGAAATAAAATGATTGGGGTTTATGTAAACTGTCCTGTCTTAAGTTGGTAGCCATAATTACCTATTGTCTTACAGCAGGCTAGAATTCCCTAACATTTTTTTAAAGCACCTCATGTGCATGATGAACCATGTTCTAATCTGCTGAACCC
>CAYMPX010000132.1:0-7694 GCA_964392135.1 uncultured Methylomarinum sp. | reverse complement strand
TCAACTGGTTTGTGTGTTCCAGGTTAAATTTTTACTATTTAATGTAAAAACACGCCCTGATTTTAATGTTTCAAAATAGTTAGAAGTGGCAAATCATCCCCTCAGCTAAAGACTAACGGGCTTTCTTGCCACAAAATTTATAAAAATAATCCGCTCAACTCTCTTTATGCCTCTAAATGCAAATGTTATGTTATGTTATCAACTGTAATTGAAGGACAGTTTCTTGATTTTTTTAACAAGAAATATGGACTCAATATACATGATCATCAACGGGATAATTTAAGGCTGGCGATTAAGGTAGCCTGTATTAATCATGATTATTCAGATGCTGAAATTTTGTTGCAAAAAATCACGCATGACCCCTTTTGCCAGGAGCATTTGTTTCTGATTGAAAAAATAACCGTAGATGAGAGTTATTTCTTTAGAGATGAATTTCAAATCGAATTTTTACGCAATGATTTTTTACCTAAGCTGATTGAACAAAAAAGACGGTTAGGCGATAAACAAATACGTATCTGGAGTGCAGGCTGTTCTACCGGGCAGGAAATATACTCTCTGACTATCTTGTTGCATCAGCTGTTACCTGATTATGATCGCTGGAATTTGCATTTAATTGGAACAGATATAAATTATCAATCGTTAAATCAGGCTAAAGAGGCTGTGTATACAACTTGGGGAATACGAACAAGTCGTGATTTTATCAATAAAAGTGGATATTTTAGTTGCCTGAGTGAAGATCGTTATGTGGTGGCTGATTTTATTAAAGAAAAAGTCAAATTTTCCTATCTGAATTTAGCTGAAGAAACGTTTCCTTCTATCATGCAAGGTGTTTGTGCATTAGATTTAATTCTTTGTCGGAATGTCTTTATCTATTTTGATCACGTTACCATAAAAAAAACCTGTCATAAAATGTATGAATCGCTAAATGTTGACGGTGTTTTGATGCTTTCTGTTACAGATCCACTGAATCTATCAACTGATTTATTTACTTCAGAAAAAACAGCAGATGTTTTTTATTTCAGGAAAAAAACAGCCTTATCATCTGATAGGCTGGGTGTTGAGGGACATAGAAATGCAAACAAAAACAGAAATAAAAATAAATGGTTAGTGGTTGACAATGCGCTTCCGCAAACTAATTTAAGCCATGTTAAACAATCCATAATCAATGAATTGGCAATAGCGGACTGGCACGCTGCGCTTAAGCAAACAGAGCAGGCATTATTGGATTATGAAGGTGACGCTGAATTGTATCAATTTAAAGCTAAATGTTTGACTAATCTAGGTAAAATGGCAGAAGCGAGGGTGGCATGTGAACACAGTATTCACTATGACCCGGTTGAGCCTCATAGTTACCTTTTGTATGGTTTGATTTTAATTCAACTTGGCATGTTCCACGATGCAGAAAAAGCCTTTAGGCAAACGATTTTTTTAAACTATGCTTTTATGGAAGCACATTATCAACTGGGACAAGTACTGTTATATAAAGGACAAAAGAAAGAGGCAATAAAATCAATTCAAAATGCATTAACTATTGCCGCGCAAGAAACCCCGGATCGCCCAATTCATAATGTGATTTCCTTGACCTATTCCAGTTTTTCTGCAGTGATGAAAAATGAGCTGGAATTGATTAAAAAAGGTGTTGTAGCGCATGAGTAAGGAAGTAATTTCTGCAAAAACATTAATGCCGAACGCAGAGCAAACGATTAAATTACTTAAAATCCGGGCAGAAAAATTAGCACAACCTTATACCGTTAAAAATGATACAGAAAAAGAACGTATTTTTTTGCAATTTAAACTTAATAATGATGCTTTATATGGTATTCCTCAAGCCATGCTGGATGAAGTGATTGATACAAAGCATTTGACTCGTCTGGATTGGCTGCCGCCTTTTATTGCCGGGGTTATTAATTGGAAGGGTAAGGTGTTATCGGTTCTTGATACCAATTATCTCTGTTCTGAAATGAATATAGAACGAGTAACTGCTGAATATAGTATTGTTGTAGTGACTCATGGTGAGAAGAAAATTGGCTTAATGGTGAATGAAATTGATGACTTTTTTAGTTATAAAAAAACAGATTTAAAAACCAGCTTACAAAGCCCTATAAAATTTAATAAGGATTATTTCTTAGGTCTGCTGAATAATTCGGTGATTATATTAAATATAGATGGGCTATTGACTGATTTAGCACTTGAAATAATATAGCAAATACTTTAGCAAAATTATGAATGATGAGATGAATTCTTTATTGACGGTTATGAAGCTTACCCCGGAAGAGAGGCAAGAGCGCTTGAGATATGTCAATTTAACCGGAAGAGACTGCCGAATCCTGAAAGCATTTGAACCTGTTATTAAGAAACATGCGGATAGTATTGTTGCTGCATTTTATGAAAACATAAGTTTGTACCCGGAATTATCAAAAGTTATAGATAGAGCCGGGTCCAATGTTGAACGCTTGAAACAAACGCAGAAGCGCTATTTAATTGAGCTGTTCTGTGGGGAATATGGCGATACCTATTTTGATAATCAATTAAGAATTGGCGCTATCCATAAAAAAGTAGGACTCACGCCCCGTTGGTATCTGGGTGGCTATAGTGTTTATTTGCAATTAATCAATCCTTTGATTTTTAAAAAATATTGGTACAGTTCGAGTAAAGCACTGAAATTATCATCGGCTGTGAATAAAATTATCTCTATTGATTCACAGCTGGCGATTGATACCTATGTTTATGCATTAGTTGATGATGTTAAGAAAGTCAGTACCTCAAAGCATGAAATAGAAGATAAAGTGGTCTTATATAAATCATTTATTGCCAAAGTGAGTGAGGGAGACTTAACGCAGCAAATTGAAATTACCGGGAATGATGATTTGGCATCATTGGGTGAACAAATTAATAATATGGTGAGTAAGCTTGCTCATATAACGGGGGAAGTTTCTGCGGTTGGTAATACAGTGACTGAAACTATTTATAAATTAAAAAACTCAGTCGCTACGCAATCCAGTGGCGCAAGCCAACAAGCATCAGCGGTAAATGAAACAACCACAACGCTTGAAGAAATAAGGGCCACATCACAGCAAACACAATCGAAAGCTCAGACATTAGGAACGGTGGCTGAAAGTATACGGGTTGAAGGTGAAAATGGTATCGAAGCCGTTTTTCAAGTCATCGAATTTATGCAGGAGATAAGAGAGCGTGTCAACAGTATTTCAGAAACTATTTTGACTTTAAGTGAAAAAACCCAGCAAATTGGCAATATCAATAATGTGATTTCCAATTTAACACATCAATCAAAAATGTTAGCACTTAACGCCTCTATAGAGGCTGCCAAGGCGGGTGATGCCGGTAAGGGGTTTGCTGTTGTTGCTACCGAAGTTAAAGATTTAGCCGAACAATCTCAACAATCGACCGAGCAAGTTCACAATATTTTACGTGATATTCAATTAGCAACAGACCGCGCGGTAATGGCAACCGAACAAGGGGCTAAAGGCGTAGATCAAGGTGAAATTCTGGTAAAAAATACCGGTGAAACCATGCGAAAATTGAATGATGTTATTCATGAGGCAGTGATGGCAAGTCAGCAAATTGTCGCGGCAGTACGGCAGGAAGGTGCTGGAATTTCTCAAGTTTCAGTGGCAATGAGTCAAATTAACAAAGTGACTTCACAGTTTGTCGCAGCAGCAGCACAAACGAATGCCGTTGCTAATGATTTAACCCGGATATCTGACCAGTTGCAAAAAACATTAAGTGTATACAAAAGTCATTTGTAATAATGTCTATATGGAATTTCAATGGCACTTGATGAGACTTTAATAAAACAATTACTGGTCGTTTTTGAAGTTGAACTTGCTGAACAGGTTCAACTGATGACGGCCGGCATACTTGCGCTTGAAAAAGCAGGTAATGAGGATGCTAAAAAGAATCTTGAAGATATTTTACGTGCTGCACATACCATAAAAGGTGCGGCAATAGGCGTTGGACAAAAAGATATTGTAGAGGTAGTGCATCGATTAGAGTCTATTGTGAGTGCCTTAGCTAAAGGTGTTATTCAACAGACCCGTACAGTGCTTGATTTATTGCTTGATGCTTTGGATCGTATTCAGGATATTTTTTTTTCCCAGTTAAATCATCAAAATTATCTGTTTGATTTTAATAAACTGTTAATTAATCTGGATGCTTGCCTAAATAATAGTGAAGCTGAACCTGTAAATCTTGATGCTGAATCTATTGAGGCGGCAGACAGTCAGTCGAATACAAATTTAGTTATCCCTTGTAAGGTAAAACAACCCGCTGAACGTCGAAAGACCTCTGAGCGAAATACGTATTCAGTTACAGTGCAAGACGTAACGGATTTGTCTGTTATTGTTGAAGATTTGCAAACAACAAAGCTGCAATTTAAGCAGATGTTAAATGATTATCGACAATTTGCAATGACTCTGGTTAACTTATCCAGTCGTTTTAATGCGTATTCAAATTATCAAACATCGACAGAAAATAATAAAGCACATGAATTGCTTGTAGAGCTATCTCAATTATCTAATCAACTCACAAATTCATACAATAAGGGACGCGCATTGGGTTCGCAGTTTAACCAGCTGGTTCATAGCCTGGAGGGTTCTGTTAATACCTTGCGTTTAGTGCCTTTTGCCACTTTAATCGCACCGTTACATCGTACCGTTCGGGACTTGTCTCAACAGCAAAATAAGCAGATTGATTTTATTATTGAAGGCAGTGAAATCAAAATTGATCGTCATTTATATAAAAACATACATGTTCCTCTTGTCCATTTGATTAATAATGCCATTGACCATGGTATTGAATCAATTGATGTCAGGCGTGAAAAGGGTAAAAACATAGCGGCAGTTTTAAAGTTAAGCGTTGTAAAAAGAGCAAATGAACTGCTCATTAAAGTAAGCGATGATGGACAAGGCGTTGATCTTGAGGCTATAAAACGAAAAGCTATAAAGCAAGCCTTAATAACAGAAGATGAGGCGAAAAAACTAGATAAGACACAAATTCTGGATTTTATCTTTATAGCAGGATTTTCTTCTACAAATATTGTGACTACAACCTCCGGGCGAGGTGTTGGGTTAGATATCGTCAGAAATAATTTACGCAAGGTTAAAGGGTCTGTTGAAGTAAGTTCTACACCGGATGCAGGTACTCAATTTACCTTAAAGTTGCCTACTACCTTAAGTAGTGAACAAGGTTTGTTAATTTCTGTGGCATCGTATACATTTGCCATTCCTGCCTATGGCATAGACTGGATTAAAGATAGCCAGATTAAAGCGCTGGGTAATATGAATGGCACGTTGTTTTTACAGGATAAACATGAAGACCCCGTGTCTGTTTTTTATCTGGCAGAATTATTAGGCATATCAAATAAAAACACCACGCGTTCCAATATATTGTCTACGGTTTATATTTCGAATGGTAAGCAAAAAATTGTTTTAATTGTTGATGAAATTATAGGCGAGCAGGAATTAATTATTAAATCTTTTTCCTATCCCTTAATAAAAGTACCTTTTTCGGTAGGTATGACAACACTGGCAAGTGGCAGTCTGGTTCCTGTTTTGAGTATTGAGGAGCTTATTGAAAAAGCAAACACTTTAAAAACCTCGATGCACAGTTCATTGACAAATAACCCGGATAAGCCACAGAAAAAAGTGCTTATTGTTGATGATTCAGTGACGACAAGAACATTAGAGCGTAATATTTTACTCAAGCAAGGTTTTCAGGTAACAGCATTGCTTAATGGCTTGCAAGCATGGGAAGAATTAACTCGGAATAATAGCTATGACCTGATTATTACCGATATAGAAATGCCATTATTAAATGGTTTTGAACTGGTAGAAAAAATAAAAGGGAATGCAAAAATGCGCTCGATACCCACTATTATTGTCACCTCACTCAATAGCGAACAAGATAAAAAGCGAGGTGTGCAAGCGGGAGCAGATGCTTATATAAGTAAGGATCAATTAGATACAGATACTTTACTTACCATTATTAAACAATTAATTTAGAGAGCGTTATGATCAGGGTATTAATTGTTGATGATTCGGCAGTGATTAGAACTTTATTAACTGCGATTATAGAGAATGAACCGGATTTTGAAGTTGTCGGTTTTGCAAAAACAGGGCAGGAAGCAATCGAAATGACCATGGCACTCAATCCAGACCTTATTACAATGGATATTAGAATGCCTGTTATGGATGGTATAAGCTCTATTCGTAAGATTATGTCCACGCATCCCAAGCCTATTGTCGTTATTAGCTCAAATATAGATGATGAGTTGCAAATTGGTTTTAGAGCCATAGATGAAGGTGCATTAGCCGTATTAGAAAAACCATGTGCTATAACTGACGCTCAGTTTTCCTCCATACAAAGAAATATCGTCAATACCATTCGATGTATGGTTGAAGTTAAATTGGTTAAGCGACGGTTTAAGAAGAAACCTGTGGGAATGTCCGTATTTGATAAACCTGCTTTAAATTATAAGTTAGTCACTATTGGTAGCTCGACAGGAGGGCCACAAGCATTAAAAAAGATATTATCCTCACTACCCGGCGATTATTCATCCCCTATTGTTATAACGCAGCATATCTCTAAGGGCTTTATTAAAGGGCTGGCTGAATGGTTAAATGAAGCCAGTAAATTACAGGTTAAAGTGGCAAAAAACGGGGATCAATTAACTGCCGGGACTGTCTATTTTGCGCCAGATGATTACCATTGCCAAATACAAAGCGCAGGCTCTAAATTGTATATAGAATTACATAATGATAAGGAAGAGAATGGCTTTATGCCTTCAGTTTCACGACTTTTTTATTCTGTGGCAAAATCATGCTCAGGACAAGCGGTAGGTATTATTCTCAGTGGCATGGGGAATGATGGTGCAGATGGATTGTTGGCAATGCATAAAAATAATTGTTTTACCATTGCCCAGGATGAACAGAGCAGCATCGTCTTTGGTATGCCAAATGCGGCAATACAATTAAATGCAGTCAATAAAGTTCTGCCAGTAGAAGAAATCTGCCATTGTTTACACACTTAATTGTAACTTTTTATTATTAACAGGTATGTGCGCACCCCCAATCGCTAATATATTTTTGAAGAAAATTACCCATGAAATATCTGCCAAAGATCAGTCGCTATGCCTCTTTATAACAGCTCGGATAATAAATAATCTATCATTTGTTGCGCTTGAGACTGGTAACTGCTTCCAAATAAATTAAGATGATTAAGAATGTGATATAGATTGTAGAGTGTTTTTCTCGTACTGTAACCTGAATCCAGGGGATAAGACTGCTGATAAGCAGTATAAAAACGGGCGCTAAAACCACCGAATAGTTCAGTCATGGCAATGTCAGCCTCTCTATCACCGAAATAACAGGCAGGGTCATAAATAACCGGCTCACCTTGAACTGTCGTGCGGGTATTTCCAGCCCATAAATCACCATGCAGTAGAGAAGGGTGAGGATGATGATTGATGAACTCATGCAGTGATTCGCACAGTTTTTTACCTGAACGGATGAGTTTTTTACTGTATCCATTCTTCTCGGCTAAAGCAAGCTGAAAACCTAGACGATTATTGCGCCAAAAAGTAATCCAGTTATCCATCGCATTATTTTGTTGTTTCGTAGAACCTATGGTGTTGTTTTGATGCCAGCCAAAGAAAGGCTGTTTAATTCGATGTAATG
>CAYMPX010000131.1:0-7757 GCA_964392135.1 uncultured Methylomarinum sp. | reverse complement strand
ATTAAGCCATATAAATTCTTGGGGTCATCCAGTTCGGGTATTAAGGTCAACTCTGAGCCTAACTGATACTCTGTTGCCAATGTATAAACAACACGCAAAATAGAAAAGTCTTCTAATGCAAAACCTACCGAATCAAAAAGTGTAATTTCCTGCGCATTGATTCTTCCCGGTTTCTTATGGCATACCAATTCCCATAATTCAGCATAAGCACCGTTTTTTGGACATTGCTGTATTTCTCCTTCTACCAGGCTCTGTGGCATATATTCGACAACCACTTTGGATTGTTCTAATAAACCGGGATCTAATTCTGTTTTGCCGGGACAATCGCCTCCCATTGCATGAATATGCGTTCCTGGGGCAATATCGGCTAATGTAAATAAACATTGTTTTTTCTTGGCAGCCGTTGCAGTCACTATAATATCCGCAGAACATACCGCTTCAATAATATTTTGACAGGCAAGGAGCTGAAAATTCTCTCCCGCTAAATTTTTTGCAAACTTTTTCATGGCCAGGCTATCGCTATCATAAAAGTATATTTCCTGCAGTGGGAAAAAACGTGCAAAACCCATCACCTGAAATTCTGCCTGTGCGCCGGTACCAATGATTGCCAATTTTCTGGCATCATGACGCGCCAGGTATTTTGCTGCTAATACAGCTGTTACTGCTGACCGTAGTGCGGTCAATAAGGTCATTTCACTCATCATTAATGGATAACCACTACTGACCTCAGTTAATAAACCTAAGGCGATGACACTCAACTGACCTTTAGCCGGATTTCCAGGGTGACCATTAACATACTTGAAACTGTATAACGACTTATCTGAACAGGGCATTAATTCAATCACGCCATGTGCATAATGCGTTGCATGCCGTGGTGATAAATTAAATTCATTCCAACGAGAAAAATCTGATTCCATAGCCTGCATAACCTGCTGAAAAAAACAGGGTAAACCCACTTTATCAATTAAACGCCGCAGATCGTTAATGGTTAAAATTTTCATCACATCATGTCTACAATTGAATAAAGGATGTATTAAGGGCAGGAGGTGAGGTGGATAAATATTGAATTAAAAGCATGTGTTACTTAAAATCCCAATGTTGCAAAACCTGATAATGAACGCCTTCCATCGTACTGCACGACTCAACCAAACAAAATGACTGTGCCTGCCATTCCATGCTCAGAACATCAATATCTATTCGTTTGTGCGCTTTTCTAGCCAGGGTGATATGAGGCTGATAACACCTTTCTTCTGTTTTAATACCGCATTGCTCAACCGTATTCTTTAAGGCATTCACTAACATTAATAGCTGCGAGTCTTGTTGCTGCGTTGATAAACATAAAATCTGCGGTTTTCGCCAGAAATCCAGCCGATTAAAATGTAACACAAAGGGGTTAACACGGATATTTTCTACACGCCGTCTGATCATCACTTCCAATTCAGCGTCTACGTTACCCAAAAAAACCAGAGTAACATGTAAATTATTACGTTTGACCTTTTTCAAGCCACCCGACTTAATGGATTGATTAAACCTATCTATTCGTTTTCTGGTTTCATCATCGGGCCATAATGCAAAAAATAATCTTTTCATCATGTATAAAAAAAGCGATATCCCAAAAATAGGATATGACTTTTTACCGCAAGTTCAAACTTGAATCGGTGATTCTTGTGTATTTTTTAAATGCCAGGTAGTGTTATCACTACTCCATTATAAATGGGTAGGGTTTTTGTCAAACTTTGGTAGATCGGGATTCATCGTATCCCATGGTTGTGCATCAGATACCCAGAAATCCATGTGAGGATGATAGATACCGGGATCATCCAGTGTGGCAGCATTAACAGGTCGGATTTTGTCAGTCCCAGAGTTTCTGCCAAAAAGAGCCGTTCCACATGTGGGACAAAATGCTCTATTCATGGTGTTCCCCCTGTCTGATGTGGTTGCATACTCTTTATATGTTCCGGTAATTCTAAGCGCATCGTAAGGCACAAATAATACCGCCATATATGCCGCTCCAACCGATTTTTGACAGGTTCGGCAATGGCAGTTTCCAGCACCTACGGGGTTAGCAAGAATCTCATATTTTACCGCGCCACATAGGCATCCGCCCTTAATTGGAAATTGCATTTTGCTCACCTTTTAATTCGGTTTCTAAATAATAAAATTCACGTTTCTCATACAACTAACACCGGTTTAGTTTGTCCATAGGAGGGATGATGATTAAATTAACCATTAAGGTCAAGCGTTATTGATTTGAATGACAGTTTAGGTTAAAAGGATGAATAAAAAAATTGTGTATGATGATTTAAACGATATTGATGTAAAGACCTATGATTGGTCTATCAGAGTTATCCGGTCATTAACCAAAATGCTGAAAGTTAAGATGAAGCTTCATGCCGATCAGCAAGTTGTCCAGGGCGATATATTTTTATGTAATCATTTTTCCCGTTTTGAAACATTTATCCCTCAATTTTTGATTTATGAGGAAACAGGTGCCTATAGTTGTGCAATTGCTTCCAGTGAATTTTTTGAAAATGATACTGTATTTGCAAAATATTTGAATAACATTGGTGTCATTCCTCATGATCATCAACATTTGTTTCCTAATCTTGCCCGGCAGATTTTTCTTGGTCGCAAAGTAATTATCTTTCCAGAAGGGGGGATGGTTAAAGATCATCGTGTGTTAGATAAGCAAGGGCATTACAGTATCTATTCACGCATTACCGGAGAAAGACGTAAACAGCATACCGGGGCTGCCGTTTTGGCACAGGGAGTAGACGCTTTTAAGGCAACGGTTCGTAATGCCTATTACAATAAAAATCACGATCAGTTGATGCAGTGGAAGGAAGAGTTAAAACTGGATTCTTTGGATCAATTATTGGCAACCTCGCTTAAACCTACCTTGATTATCCCTTCAAATATTACGTTTTACCCTATCCGTTCATCCGATAACTTTTTACTTAAAAGCGTTGGTTTTTTTCATGATGATTTAACCAGCAGGCATACGGAAGAATTGTTAGTTGAAGGCAATATAATGCTGAAAGATACGGATATGGATTTACGTATGGGTAAACCGGTTGATCCGCATGATGTATGGCAGTGGTGGAACCGGTATTTGTTAAATACGGTTGTTGCTACAGAATTTAAATCACTGGATGAAATATTTTCATTATATACCTCCTCTAAAAACTGGAAACAAAAATTAGTAGGCTATTATTTTAGAAAGAATGCAAAAGCCACGCGCAATCAGTATATGGAAGAAATTTATGCGAATGTGACGATTAATTTAAGTCACCTGGCTTCAACGCTTATTATGTATTGCATGAAGTGTGGACAACAACAAATTAAAAAGCATTGTTTTTATAAAACGCTGTACGTTGCGATTAAAGAATTACAGAACAATAAAACTATTAATTTACATCGTAGTTTACTTAACCCGGATGAATATAACGATTTAGTTGAAGGTAAAAGTAAACGATTCGAGCATTTTATTTGTGCGGCAGAATCGTCAGGATTGATTGTCTCTTATCACAATAACTATCAGTTCTTGCCTAAACTTTGTGAGGAATATGATTTCGATACTATTAGAATGGAAAATCTTATTGCCGTTTATAATAACGAAGTAGAACCTATCAGGATCGTTTTAAAGACGCTTATCCATGCGTATCAACACTGTTTAACCGTGTCTAAAGAACAATTGGCAGTATGGGCTTTTAATGACGAAATTATTTCATTAGCATGGGATAAGCAATATTATTCAAATCCCCGTTATGATGATATTAATAATAAAGAAGTGGCAGATGAAAATCCTGCTCCCTTGTTATTGCAGTCCCGGAAAACGAATGGCGTAGGGGTACTCTTGATACATGGCTTATTGGCATCGCCCGCTGAATTAAGAGACGTTGCAGAAGCGTTAGCGGAACAAGGTTATAGCGTCTTAGTGGTACGTTTAAAAGGTCATGGCACTTCACCGTACGATTTAAGAAAACAAACAGTTGAAGATTGGTTTAGTTCAGTTCAAAGAGGGTTAAAAATTATTACTGCCTATTGTGATTCTGTGGTGGCGATAGGTTTCTCAATGGGAGGCGCTTTAGCGCTTAAATTGGCAGCAGAAAATAGCGATAAAGTAGTTGCTGTGGTCGCAGTCGCAGTACCTATCAAATTTGTAGACAAGTCTTTTTTGTTTGTGCCGTTATTACATGGCACCAATCGACTGGTCAACTGGGTTTCATCAATTGAAGGCGTTAAACCTTTTGTGGAAAATTTTTCGGAACATAAGCGCATTAATTATAAAAATGTACCGATTAAAAGTCTATATGAGTTAAGGCGCTTAATGGATGAGCTTGTAGAAAAACAGCTGCATAATATAGAAATGCCGGCTCTTATAATCCATGCGGATGAAGATCCGGTTGTTGATGCAGAAAGTGCGGATATCATTATGGCTGGGTTAGAATCCAAGTGTAAAAAGTCGATCATGATTCATTCTGATCGGCATGGTATCTTAATGGAAAACATAGACGGCACCTGGGAAATTATTAATAATTTTCTGGAAAAGGAGATTTTATCCAAAACACCTGAAATTTAAATTAACGATTAGGACAATAAATCGTATAATCATATTTTTATAATTCTTTTCCGTAGCACCCCTGCCATTTTATCTGCTGGCAATGGTTTGCTAAACAAATACCCTTGAATTTCATCACACTGTTGCGCCTGTAAAAAATTAAGCTGTGATTTATTTTCCACGCCTTCAGCAATCACAGATAGCCCCATATCATGCCCTAAACTTATAATTGCACTGGTAATCGCTGCACTGTCACTGTCTTTCGGGATATCCAGACAAAATGAACGATCAATTTTCAGTTTGGTAATAGGAAAGCGTTTTAAATACGTCAGCGATGAATAACCTGTACCAAAATCATCAATTGATAAAGACACACCTAATCGTCTGAATTCTCTTAACAAGCTGATGTTAAACTTGGAACAGTCCATTAACAGACTTTCAGTCAGCTCAAGTTCAAGAAAATTGGCATTCAAACCTGATTCAAGCAATGTTTTCTTTACTATCTCTAGCAGATTATGCTGTCTGAATTGCACGGCGGATAAATTAACGGCAACGGGTACTGTCATTAACCCTTGATCCTGCCAAACTTTATTTTGTCGACATGCTTCTGCTAACACCCATGAACCTATTGGAATAATCAAGCCTGTTTCTTCAGCCAAAGTAATAAATTTATCAGGCGGTATCATCCCCATCTCAGGGTGAGGCCATCGTAATAAAGCCTCCATACCTATAATTTTCCCCGTATCTATCTGTACTTGTGGCTGATAAAATAATTGTAATTCATTATTTTCAACTGCCTTACGCAGAGCCCCTTCCAGAGATAATCTCTCCAATGCTTGTGCACTCATTGCTGATGAGAAAAACTCAAAATTATCACGCCCGTTTTTTTTGGCACAATACATGGCTGTATCCGCATTTTTCAATAAGACTTCATAATTCTCACCATCATTCGGATAAACACTAATACCTATACTAATGGTGACATGCAGTTCATATTTTGCAATTTTAAAAACAACCCTTATCGCATCAATAATTTTTTTCACCACCAACATCACATCACCAATATCGCTGATATCGGTAATCATTGCGGCAAATTCATCCCCCGACAAGCGCGATACACTGTCTATTTCACGCATACATTTGCTGATACGAGCAGCGACTTCTATCAACATCTGGTCGCCGATACTGTGGCCTAACGAATCATTAATAACCTTGAAATGATCAAGATCAAAGAAAAGTACCGCCAGCTGGTTTTTTTCCCTGATAGCCGTTTTTATTGCCTGGGCGAGACGGTCAATAAATAAGCGTCGATTAGGTAATTGGGTTAATGGATCATAATTTGCCAGAAATTCTATATGAGCCTCGGTTGTTTTCAGATTGGTAATATCGCTAAAGATCGCAATATAATGAGATACTTCATGTGCAGTATTAAAGACCTGGCTGATTGAAATCCATTCGGGATAAATCTCACCATTTTTTCGACGATTCCATATTTCCCCCTGCCAATAGCCATTCAACTGCAGATTAGACCACAGTTGCTGATAGAATTCCTGGTCATGCCGTCCTGATTGTAAAATACTCGGGTTCTTTCCTAGAACCTCTGTTGCCTCATATCCGGTGATTTCACTAAAGGCATGGTTGACCGAAATGATTTTATTATCCTGATCACTAATAAATATGGCATCTCTGGATGACTCAAATACTTTTGCCGATAAGCGTAACTTTTCCTCAATCTTGCGTTTTTCTCTGATATCTCTCATCACCCCCCATATCTCCATAGGCTGACCGGTTTCTGAATAACGCAATATTAATTGAGCAATTACGGGAATTTTGACATTAGTTTGACTCAGTAGTTCTAATTCAAATTCACGAGTGAAACCACTAATTAATAATTCATTATGCACAAGCTCATTAAATAGTTTTGCAGATGTTTCTGTCATTAGTGAATAGATACTAAATCCTTGCTTTTGTAATACCTCAAGATTTTGATAGCCTATTAACGCCAAAAAAGAATCGTTACAATCGATTAATATGCCTTCAGGAGGACCCGATTCATTATCTTTTCCAATCACTAAAGGCTGTGAATTATGATCGGCATCAGCAACCGAGATAGCAATATGCGATAATTTGAATAAAACCCGATAACGTTCTTCAATCTCTTTTAGTGCAGCCTCTGCTCTAAGTAATCGGGCACACTTAATTAAAGATTTCTCAAATATAGTCAGATTAACGGGCTTGTTAACATATTGGTGTACACCCAAATCAATGGCGTGATGAAAATAACGCGGTTCTTCGAATGCGGTAATGATAATGATGGGGATGCGTGGATTAATTGCCTGAATTTTTTCAGACATGATTAAACCGTCCATAATCGGCATAAGAATATCGGTCACGATAATATCCGGTTGATGTTTTTTATAGGCTTCTAGCCCTTTTTTCCCGTTTGCTGCGGTATATACTTTATGACAACGCCTCTGAAGGTAGGTTTGTAACTGATCCCGGATTTCATCTTCATCTTCTACATATAACACACTAAGAGACCTGAGATATTGTACATCTTCGTGATTATTTGATTCTGAATCAGTCATAATTTATTGCTCCATTTTTTAGTACTTGTATTCCGCACCCTATGGGGTAACATATTGAAACTAGAGGGCGGAATATGAATTAGTCGATTGAATCATTTTATAAAAATCTGCGCTATCCGTTAGAAGAGAGTGGCGCAATGATTGAAAATTCAGCGCCGTCCTGTTTATTACACACATCAATATGACCATCCAGGCTCGTTTCTATAATCATCTTGGACATATAGAGACCTATTCCCATACCCCCTTCCTTCGTTGAATAATAGGGCTCAAAAATATGTTCCAAAATCGCTTTGTTGACCCCGCCACCATCATCATGAACCGTTAAGTAAACTTTCTCATGCTTGATATCCAGAGCAATCTCGATAACACCGCTATTTTTATGAGATAAAATTGCTTCTTTCGCATTGGTCAGCAAATTCAGTACCACCTGAGCATACTCATTAAGTATCCCAAACAGCTCAATATCTTGAGGTATATCCATAATAATTTGGATATTATGCACCTTGAAACTGGCTTCTACCAGACCTACGGCATCTTCAACCGCTTGTCGTACACTAAAGGCATAACGGGATTTCGTGGGGCTGAAGAAATCCCGGAAGTCATTAATA
>CAYMPX010000130.1:0-7870 GCA_964392135.1 uncultured Methylomarinum sp. | reverse complement strand
GTATTTAGCATCAGCATTATCAGGGTTTATTGCTAAAGACTTTTCATAAGCCGCTTTCGCCTCAGCTAACTGTCCCGATTTGGCCAGTGCATTGCCTAAGTTATAAAGTCCCGTAGCCGATGATTCATCTTTTAACAGCGCTGCCGCTTGTTGATATTGCCCGGCTTTATAGTGTGCTGCGGCTTGCCATTGTGGGTTTTTAAATTGCTCAGCCGCTTGTTGATAGTTTTTCTGTTTAAATGCCTGTTGAGCCTGTTGATTCTGAGTGATCCATAACTCATCCCATTCCAATGCATAACCAGGCTTGGGAAACGGTAATAAACAAAGTAATGCCAAGGATAATAATCCCTTCCTGAAACTGAATGCGGCTAACGGTAAAACAGCTAACAAAACCCAGGGACCTTGTTCATTCCATTGCTCTATCAACAAATTATTATCCACACTCTCTTCCTTTTCCAGCGGACTATCGAGCTGACGAAGTAAACTCTCAATATCTGCATCATCACGACTAATACGTCGATAAACCCCATGTCCTATACGGGCTAATTGAGATAATTCCTGATCATTTAACTTAGGTACCACAATATTACCCTGTCGGTCTTTAACAAAGCCGCCTTTCGCTGATTTAATCGGTGCGCCTTCCACTGTACCTACGCCTAGAATAGATAAGTGATACGCTTTAAGCGATTTAACGGCATCGATTGTAGTCGCTAGATCCACGCTATCAGTGATTAATAAAATCTCACCTTTTTGCAAGCCTGCTTGCTTCAATAAGGCGACAGATTTTTCTAATGCCAGCACGGTATTACTGCCTTGGCTGGGCATAATGCCGGTGGTTAAAGCCGATATCTGGCTGGCGATAGTTTCTGTGTCTTCTGTTAATGGCGTGACGGTAAAGGCATCGCCGGCATAAACAATTAATGCGGTTTGTCCCTCCTTACGTTGCTTTAAAATATCGGCAATTTTATAACGTGCCAGACTTAAACGACTGGGTTTTATATCACTGGCATCCATAGATCGTGATAAATCCAGGGCGATGACTAAAGCGGCATTGTTTCTAAATACAGGGCTAGGCAAGCGCTCCCATGTAGGCCCCGCTAAGGCAATAATGCTTAGTACACTAGCCAGTGCCGTTGCAGACAACACCCAATGACTGCGATTGACGGGTTTTTCTTGTAAGACAAAAGGTAATAGCTCGGCATCACAGATAGTTGACCAGTTACCTTGATTAAGCTTATTTCTTAACAATAAAATAATTAGGGTAATCGCAGGGATTAAAGCCAGGAACCAATACGGTCTGATAAAATGAAATTCTGACACGTTCATGACCCCCTCAAACGACTGACACTAATAATACCTGCAAACAATAAAGCCACGGTCAGTGGCCAATAATAAAGTTCTGCTTTCGGTCTAAAATATTGTTTGTCTTTTTCTACCGGTTCCAGGATATCTAATAACTGATAAATTTGCTCTAATTCTTCTGTATTTCTGGCACGGAAATAACGCCCACCGGTTTTTTCTGCAATAGCTGTTAGGGTTTTCTCATCTAAATCTCTGGATGGATTGACTTTTCGTGATCCAAAAAAGCTCCGCACCAGCATTTCATCAGCACCAATACCAATGGTGTAAATTTTTAAATCATTATCTGCCGCTAACTCGGCTGCTTTAAGCGGTGTAATGGCACCTGCGGTATTGGCGCCATCTGTCAGTAAAACTAAAACCCGGCTTTCTGCCTGTTGTTTTCTTAAGCGCTTAACCGCCAGACCTATGGCATCACCTATGGCGGTGCTTTCACCTGCTAACCCTAATGCTGCTTCATTTAATAAGGTTGTTACCGTTGCTCTGTCAAAAGTCAGCGGTGTTTGCAAATAAGCATTGGTTCCAAAGAGGATAAGTCCTAACCGATCGCCTACCCGTCGCTGAATAAATTGCCCTGCTACTACTTTAGTTGCAGTTAAGCGATCAACTCGCCTTTTTTCTACAATAAAATCCCGCTCTTCCATACTGCCGGATAAATCCACTGCCAGCATTAAGTCCCGCCCACTAATCGCTTGTTCTATAGGCTCGCCTAGCCATTGCGGTCGCATACAAGCAAAGACTAACAATAACCAGGCAAGCATCGCTAGCCATAGCCGCCATGGATGATTGGATGTTACCGTGGTCGTTGCTTCTGCACTAACAAAATCTTCTAAAAAAGGCACTTTTAATGCGGCTTGTTCAATCGGTAAATCAGCGGGTACTAACCAGCGGATAAGCAAAGGAAAGGGGAGAGCCAGTATTAGTAACGGCCATTCGAAATGAATCATTTTTTAGGTTGTTTTTGGGCTGAAAGCCAGTTTTCACACAGGGTGATTAATTGGGTAATGTCTAAATCCGGATGAGGCGATGGTCTATACTGCGCATCTGCAAAAACAGCGCCTATACCTAGGGTAAATGGCATTCCTTTTACTGAGCTATCTAAATATTCCAGCCAGGCTTGCCCTGTTAAACTAGCGACTTCTGCTCTAGGCGAAATACTGATTGCTACGCGACGTATTAATTGTGAAAGTTGCTGTAGCTTATCTTCATCTTCTGTCATAGTGTCTTGCTTGATCGCTGCTAATAAATTTTTTGCTGATTTTACCGCTGTTTTTTTTGTGATGCGTTTATACAACAAAACAATCAACAAGCAAGACAAAGGCACGCCCCCGGCCACTATCCACCAGCCTATTGCCGGAGGCCACCAACCCATCGCTACGGGCAGATGAATATCTTTTAATATCAGTTGTTGTGCTTGCATTATCGCAATACCTCCAGCGGATCTTCAGCGGTACTGCATTGTAAAAAAGCTAAACCCGTCTTTTTGGCTGTTTGTTTTAAATGATCTAAGCGTTGCTGATAATGCTGTTGATAACTGAGATTGCATTTTTTATCACCGGTATCAACCACAGCATCACGCAGGTCATCAGTAAAACGATAACGTCCCTTGGCAGGAAGATGACTTTCCAGAGGATCATAAATATGAATCAAATTCACTTCACAATGCCGCGCTAATTTCGCCAGATGATTTTCTGCTTTTTGGTTTAAGCCTCTAAAGTCGCTGATGATATAAACCAGACTCCCCGGCCGCGTATGTTGTAGCAATCGAGAAAAAACATGCTCCAGGGTCATTTCCTGTTCTGTCAGCTGGCGAGGTTTTACCAGGGCATTAAAAAAACGTAATACCCCGTGTTTACCATTTTGTGGTTTTAATTCCTGACAATGCGATTCAGTAAATAACTGACCGCCCATTCGATCCCCTTGATGCTGCGCTGTCCATGCCAGTAAAGCCGCTATTTTGGCTGCTTGTACCGATTTAAACACACCGCGCGTGGCAAATTGCATGGTCGAGCGGTTATCCACAGAAATAAAAACCGGACGTTCTCGTTCTTCCCGAAACACTTTAGTATGAGTTTTCCCTGTGCGCGCAGTCACTCGCCAATCAATACTGCGGATATCATCGCCCGGCTGATACAATCTTGCCTCGTCAAACTCCATTCCGCGTCCTTTAAAGCGCGAAACATAGCTGCCACTTTGTTTTGAACGAATGGTTGAGCGCTGAAGATTAAGTCGTGCTGCCGGTTTTGCAAGGTTAACCAAAGCCGTTAAATTGATCGAAACGCGTTCATTTCCTGTTAAATTCATACTAATCAAGGCACAGCAATTCTGGAAATTAATTCTTTAATTACACGATCTGTGGTTAAACCTTCTGCTTCTGCTTCATAAGACAGAATTAAACGATGTCGTAATACGTCAAATGCCATCGTTTGAATATCTTCTGGAACGACAAAATCCCGCTGCTCTAACCAGGCTTTCGCTCTGGCACAGCGATCTAAAGCAATACTGGCTCTTGGACTTGCGCCGTATTGCAACCAACCCGCTAAATCTTCGCCGTAGGCTCCTGGATTACGTGTGGCTAAAACAATTTGTAACAGATAATCTTCCAGATTATCTGCCATATAAATATCCAGTACTTCATTTCGCGCGTTTAAAATGGCTTGTTGACTAATCGGCTGAAAAGGCTCTGCTTGTTGCGGGGGGGTTCCTCGCGCTTCAGTACGGGCAAGGTGCAAAATATCTTTTTCATGTTTTGCTTGAGGGTAGTCAATTTTCACATGCAATAAAAACCGATCTAATTGCGCTTCGGGTAAAGGATAAGTCCCTTCCTGCTCTATAGGATTTTGTGTTGCCATCACCATAAACAACTTAGGCAATGGGTAGGTCATACTGCCTACGGTAATCTGCCGTTCTGCCATCGCTTCCAACAAAGCCGCCTGCACTTTAGCCGGCGACCGGTTAATTTCATCAGCCAGCACCAGATTATGAAATAAAGGCCCTTTTTGAAATTCAAATGAGCCTTGCTGGGGTCGATAAATTTCAGTTCCTGTTAAATCAGCGGGCAATAAATCCGGGGTAAATTGCACCCGATGAAAGTCAGCCTCTATGCCTTTACTTAATACGTTAATCGCACGGGTTTTAGCTAACCCTGGTGCACCTTCTACTAATATGTGTCCATCGGCCAATAAAGCAATCAACATTCTGTCGACCAAATTTTCTTGACCGATAATGTGTTGGCTAATATAGGTTTTAAGTTTGTGTACAGAAGTTTGAGAGTTACTTAAACTAATCTCTGTCATGGTTGGGTTTTATATCCTTGTTACTGTCTGGCGGTTGGAAAAAATCAACTCCATCAGACGAACGTTGTATTGTAAAGTTCACTATTTTATAAAATACATGCTTTTTTTCAAAGCCCGGTAAACTTAAATCAAGGGTCGCTGAGGCTTGGAGAAGGTCTATTGTTCTTATTCCAATCTCAATGTAAACCTGATGCGCCTGCACGGTGCATCAAGTTCATTCACACGGGTGTTGATTCTAAATAATGTTATTTTGTACCATGAAAAGCATGAAGGACTTGAAGGGGCTATTTTTCAGTTGTTTCCAAGTCATTTTACAAGCTGCGATTACAGAAACAATCCAGATTTTTTTACAAATGCTAAGGAACGTGCATGAAATAACGTATGCATCTTAATACGGGGCGCAGGTCTTTAGCCTGTATTATAAACGGCGGACTAAAGTTGTCGAAATTATTTTATACACGACTCTAAGGGACTTTACTTCATTCTCTTCATGTCCTTGTATGTTAAACATAAAGCAACAAAATAGGAATAAACTAAAAATAGACATTATGTTGAATCAGCACCTATTCACACTCTCACTAATAAAAACTTATTTACACAAACTGCAAGTTGAGTGATAGTGTGCGTTACTTATGAGGGATGGTATGAAACGAGTGCAGTCTATTCTCGCTGCAGCCTATAAATCGAAGTGCCGCAACTCAACGGGTATTTTAAAACGATTGTAGTAGCATAAAAACTTTTCACTTTAACCAAACAGAACTCTAAAAATAATGATCGAATCAAAAACAGTCTTTATTACCGGTTGTTCCTCAGGCATAGGCTACACTACTGCCATTGAATTAAAAAAACGGGGGCATCGAGTTATCTGCTCCGCTCGTCAGGCATCAGATGTTGCAAAATTAAAAGCAGAAGGTTTTGAAACGCTGCAATTAGACTTGGCAGAATCAGCCAGCATTCAACAGGCCGTTAAACAATTAATCAAGCTCACCGATGGAAAAATAGAGGGTTTATTTAACAATGGTGCGTTTGGGCAGCCAGGTGCAGTAGAAGACCTAAGCCGTGATGTTTTAAGAAACCAGTTTGAAACCAATTTTTTTGGGACGCATGAATTAACCAATTTAATTATCCCCCTTATGCGTCAACAAGGGCAGGGACGCATTATCTATAACAGTTCTATTTTAGGCTTTGTCGCCATGAAATACCGGGGGGCTTATAATGCCAGCAAATTTGCCCTGGAAGGACTGGTAGATACCTTACGCATAGAGCTTTATAACACAGATATTAAATTTTCTTTGATAGAACCCGGCCCTATCACCAGCCATTTCAGAAAAAATGCCTTTGCTTTATATCAGAAAAATATAGACCCTGGGGTTAGTTTCCATAAAGACGCTTATCAAACAATGGAGCAGCGGCTGCAAAAAGAAGGAACTGCCGTTCCCTTTACATTGCCTCCTGAAGCCGTTGCAGAAAAAGTCATTCATGCGTTAGAGGCAAGAAAACCTAAAATTCGTTACTACGTTACCTTTCCAACCTATTTATTTGGTTTTTTAAAACGTATGTTACCTATAGCGTGGTTAGACCTGCTATTAAGAAAGGTGCAGTAGATAATTGTAACCAAGAGAAACCACTATTTTAATTATGGGTATTTTATCTGGCTAACATGCCTGTATCTCTAGTTCTCCCATCTAGCATAGCCAAAATTAATTTTTTAACAGGCTCTTTATAGCGACTTATATTCATGCCATAGTCACAAAAGTTGTGCTAGAATCAATCTTGACATGTAGCTGTATTTGAGTTTCAACTTAAACAGTGACATGCTTATTAAAATAACTACAACGAGGTTTACATTATATGAAACTATTAAAAAGCGCGGTCGTGGCTGTTTCATTAGCACTTTCTTTGGGTTCTTTTTCAACTGCTGCAGTTGCTTGTGAAGACGGAAGAACGTGTTTTGGTCCTGAGCAAGCAATTGATATAACGGTGGGTCATGTTGCTGAGGCTATTAAAGCGGCAGATGACAAGTCTGGCAAGCACGAAGTTCTTATGCACATTAAAGCGGCAAAAGATGCTAGCAAAGAAATTAATGCGAATGATGTTGTTGACCGTAATCGTCAACGTGCTGTTGCACATTTGAAAAAAGCGAAAAAATCCCTTAAAAATGATGACTTTCAAAGCGCTGAAGATCATTTAGGTGCAGCTGAAAAAGGTTTCTCAGCACTTAAAGGGCTGCTTTAATTCGATTGCTCTACATTAATAATTAACGATAACGAGGTAAACATCTACATGAAAATCTTAAAAAGCGCAATCGTTGCTTTCTCTTTAGCTTTATCTATGGGTGCAGTATCTAATACTGCTGTTGCTGCTGAAGGTTGTGAAGATAACCGCGAATGTTATGGGCCGGTAGCGGCTGTCAACATGACAGTTAAAGCTGTTATTGCTGCTAGACAAGCTCTTGATAGTGGTGAAGATGCTAAAACTGTTTCAAGCCTTATTAAAGAAGCATCTAGAAAGAACAAAGAAATCAACGCAAATGATATTGTTGATAGAAAGCGCCAAAAAGCGAATGAGTTCTTAAGAAAAGCTAGAAAAGAAATTAAACAAGCTGATCTTCAAACTGCTGGAGAGCATTTAAAAGAAGCTCAAAAGCGTTTTGAAGCACTTAAAGCTATGATTTAATCAGCAGCGCTTTTTATAATAAGCAGGGTGTTTTTTCACCCTGCTGTTAGTAACATAGGTCGTTCTCTCGTTTTACCCTCTACCTTAATATTTATGGGTAGTGGATCAAATCTGTTGTTTGTTAATTTTTCGTAAAACCCCTTCTACTTTGAAAACCAATACTATTCGGCATAATTATTGCTTTTAAAATTTAAGCTATTGATTATTAGAAACTATTATTAATAGAAGTTACTTGTTTATTTTGCTTACAAACTGACTTCGGTATTTTCTAAGCAATAACATATTGATAGTTAATGCATTATATTTAGGCATGAACTATGTCGAATGGTATTGGTTTAGAGTCTAACTCTTCCCCGGTAAAAATCGCGTGATTTTATCATGGCTTACTTGCCGGTTTAATGCATTTTACAACCCTGTCGCAGTGATATAACTGAACGATACCATAAGGTAATCGCTATAGAGTTCTAAAACGTCTGTTTTCATTTCTATCACCCCATTACTAAGAAACTAAAGTTTCGGAGTTCATTTTACCCTCAAAT
>CAYMPX010000129.1:0-7899 GCA_964392135.1 uncultured Methylomarinum sp. | reverse complement strand
AAAAAAATTACCTAATGATTTGGACATTTTTTCTTCATCAACCCTGACAAAACCATTATGCATCCACAAGTTAACAAATTTTTCACCGCTTGCACCTTCGGATTGCGCAATTTCATTTTCATGATGAGGAAATTGCAGATCCATTCCGCCCCCATGAATATCAAAATGATTCCCCAGACAACAGGTTGACATCGCTGAACATTCAATATGCCAGCCAGGCCTTCCTTTACCCCAAGGCGAATCCCATGAAGGCTCATCAGGTTTTACCATTTTCCATAAAACAAAATCCAAAGGATCCTGTTTTGCGGTATCAATCCCTACCCTTTCACCTGCTTGCAGATCGTCTATGTTTTTACCTGATAGCTGACCATAGCTTTCAAATTTAGTGACCGAATAAAACACATCACCGTTAGTCCCTACATAAGCCAGCCCTTTTTCAACCAACACCGCAATCATGGCAATAATATCATCCATTGATTGCGTGGCTTTAGGCTCTATATCCGGGGGTAGAACCGCTAAAACACGTTCATCTTCATGCATTGCATCAATAAAACGCTCGGTTAGAGCAAGAAAGTCCTCGCCATTTTCATTAGCCCGTTTGATGATTTTATCGTCTATATCGGTAATATTACGTACATAAGTTAAATCATAACCTGAATATCTGAAATACCGTGCGACGGTATCAAACACCACCATCACTCGTGCATGTCCAATATGACAGTAGTCATAAACCGTCATTCCACACACATAAAGCCCGACCTTACCTTCGACTCGAGGTTTAAATATTTCTTTGCTTCGCGTTAAGGTGTTATATATTTTTAGCATCTTTATTATAAGGGTGTAAGTTGTAGGTAATTGCGACAACAGGATAAAAAACCGTTCAATTTACCAAGACCAGGGCTTCTCTTTCAAGAAAAAAACGCATAGAATTTAACTTTTGCATCAACTTAACGGAAAACTCATGCGTAAAATTATTCTTATCCTGATGCTATTTTCATTTACAACCCTTTCAATTGCAACGGAAAACAAAATGTCCGAAACACAAACTAAAGTAAAATTAACCACCTCTTTAGGTGATATCGTTATTCAATTAAATTCTGAAAAAGCCCCTGTCTCAGCAGAAAACTTTTTAACGTATGTTAAAGAAGGGTTTTATAACGGAACGATCTTCCACAGAGTTATTCCCGGCTTTATGGCACAAGGCGGCGGTTTTGATACTGATTTTAATCAAAAAACAGTTCATGCATCGATTAAAAATGAAGCAGATAATGGCTTAAAAAATAATCGTGGTACTCTGGCTATGGCTAGAACATCTGATCCTGATTCTGCGACTGCACAATTTTTTATCAATTATAAAGACAATTCATTTCTGGATCACAGCAGCCCAACACCTAATGGCTGGGGATATGCGGTTTTCGCAGAAGTTGTTGAAGGTATGGATGTTGTAGATTCTATGGCTGATGCGCCAACAGGTAACAAAGGTGGCCACCAGGATGTACCTAAAACGGACATAGTAATTGAGAACGCTGAAATTATTGATTAATTTCCATTCTTTGTGGGTAGATTGTGTATCTACCCACCCTTCCAAACCACCCTGTTTTTCAACCCTGTGAATCAAAAAATTATTTTCATCTCCGACCTGCATATTTCTCTAGCCAAAAAAAAGATAACGCAACGCTTTCTTGGTTTTCTTGAAAACCAAATTAATCAAGCAACCGCTATTTATATTCTAGGGGATTTATTTGATGTCTGGATAGGTGATGACGACAACACCCCCCCCAACAAAAAGATTAAAAAACAACTCAAGCGATTAACGGATTCTGGAACGCGGATTTTTTTACAACAAGGCAATAGAGATTTTCTGCTGGATCAAAAATTCTGTAATGAAACAGGTATCTGCTTACTTGATGATTATGCTGTTATTGAATTAAATGGCGTTAACACCTTGCTTACCCACGGTGATTTATTATGTACCGATGACATTCCTTATCAAACATTTCGGAAAAAATCACATACGGACTTATGGAAACAAAATGTTTTATCTAAACCCTTAATTATTCGTTTACTTGCTGCACGCTGGTATCGTTTACGTAGTCACTTCCATAAACGTAAAAAATCACAAGATATAATGGATGTTAACCAACAAGCCGTTATCGCAGCCATGACAAAGTATGATTGTCTAAGATTAATACACGGCCATACCCACCGACCTGCTATACATGACTTTAAAATAAATGCACAAGCTGCCCAACGTTTCGTACTTGCCGAATGGACAAATAAACCCAGTGAAATATTAAGCTGGACTACTGATGGTTATCAAATTGAGCATATTGATCGATAACGCCTCAGCTTAAAAAACAATCGATAAAATAACTAAATCTCCCTCTTCCTATCTGCAATCACTGATAATAGCTTATGGTAAACCTAAAAACATCCAGTATATAGAACGCTCTTAGCCAGCCACAATACCTAAATATCAGCCTTTTAAAAAATCAAAATACAGATAATTTTTTCCCAGGAAAAACCTTACAACAAAACAAGGAGTCTTGATTTTTCATAGACTTACCACCAAATACACAAAATAACAAAAGGTTTGCAGCCTATTAATAGCAACAATCGCCCGGCTTTAACTATTGACTTTTACAGCAAAATCATTCAATTTACCCATCTGGAACAGCTGTTCTTGGTAAATTCTTAATTAAGCATAAAAGAATAAAAAAGAAAGCCATCCAAAAACTAATATTAGTCTTAAATAACATACAACCGTACTCTGTTTTATTACAGATTACCTTGGAGGAACATATGAAGAAGCCTTTAAAGAGCTTGCTGCTTGCTTCAACTGTCGCAGCTCTGCTTTCTGCTCCTGCGGTATCAACCGCAAATAGCGGTGTTGAAAGCTTAACTAAAAACCCAGCTAACTGGGCTACAGCGTTGGGTGATTATGCCGGTACTCGTTACAGCAAACTAGATCAAATTACCAACAAAAACGTTAAAAACCTGCAACCAGCATGGTCTTTTTCTACAGGTGTTCTTCGTGGACATGAAGGTGGCCCTCTAGTTATTGGTGATGTTATCTACATACACACACCTTTCCCTAATACTGTTTACGCACTTGATCAGGCGACTCAATCAGTCATTTGGGAATACACACCGACAATGGATGCTGACGTAACGATTCCCGTTATGTGTTGTGACACTGTAAACCGTGGTTTAGCTTATGGTGATGGGAAAATTTTCCTTCAGCAATCTGATACTGTATTAACCGCATTAGACGCTAAAACAGGTAAACGTATCTGGAGTGTACAAAACGGTGATCCTAAATTAGGCATGACTAACACGCAAGCACCTTTAGTTGTTAAAGATAAAGTTATAACAGGTATTGCAGGCGGTGAGTTTGGTGTACGTGGTTTCTTGGCTGCATACAACATCCGCACGGGTCAACTGGAATGGAAAGGTTACAGTATGGGGCCTGATGGCGATACTTTGATCAATTCTAAAAAAACCACTACTTGGGAAAACGGCAAAGTCACTAAAGTGGGCGCTGATTCAAGTAGAAAAACCTGGGAAGGCGACCAATGGAAAATTGGTGGTGGTACTACCTGGGGTTGGTATTCTTATGACTCTGACCTAAATCTTATTTATTACGGTTCAGGCAACCCTTCTACATGGAACCCTGTACAACGTCCTGGTGACAACAAATGGTCTATGTCTTTATGGGCTAGAGATGCTGACACAGGTGAAGTTAAATGGGTTTACCAAATGACACCACATGATGAGTGGGATTTTGATGGTATCAACGAAACAGTATTAGTTGACCAAAAAGTGAAAGGAAAAATGCGTAAATTGATCGTGCATTTTGACCGTAATGGTTTTGGATACACACTAGACCGTGTAACGGGTGAATTGTTAGTTGCTGAAAAATTCGACAAATCAGTAAACTGGGCATCACATGTTGACATGTATACAGGTCGTCCACAAGTTGTTTCTCAATACAGTACAGAGCAAAATGGTGAAGACGAAAACACAGAGGGCGTTTGTCCTGCTGCCTTAGGTGCTAAAAACCAGCAACCCGTTTCTTTCTCTCCTAAAACGGGCTTATTCTACATCTCAGGCAACCATTTATGCATGGACTATGAACCTTTTGAGGTTTCATATACTGCAGGTCAACCTTATGTTGGTGCGACTCTAACTATGATGCCAGCGGGCGCTGATGTTATGACGGGTAAAAAAGACGGCACAACTAACTTAGGTCAATTCACTGCCTATGATGCGACTACAGGTAAAATCAAATGGTCTAACAAAGAACAATTCTCTGTTTGGTCTGGTTCTGTTGCAACTGCGGGTGACGTAGTATTCTACGGTACTTTAGAGGGTTACTTGAAAGCGGTTGATGCTAGCACAGGTAAAGAATTGTATAAATTCAAAACACCTTCTGGCATCATTGGTAACGTAAACACCTGGTCTTACAAAGGCAAACAATATGTTGGTGTATTGTCAGGTATTGGCGGCTGGGCCGGTATTGGTATCGCAGCGGGTCTTGACACTGGCGAATCTGATTCAAATTCAGAAGGTCTAGGTGCTGTAGGTGCATACAGAAGTTTAAGCTCTTTCACTAAACTAGGCGGTACATTTACTGTATTCGCATTACCTGGTAAATAAGCTGATCTAACGATCATCTTTTAGTGATTGAAAAGCCCTGGTCGATTTTATTATCGACCAGGGCTTTTTTTTACCTTAGGTTGATTCGTCTACACGGTGTAGCAAATTTATTCACTGTGTTTAAATAAATATTATTGATAAGAATCCGGTAAAAGCACAGATGATCACTGAGGAGAAAATACGCTATAATCACCCTCAGTCAACTCAATCACCTTAACTCGTCAATATCTTAATGAACGCACTTTCCAGTTATAAAAAATCAATCCTGGGTTTATGTCTTACCGCACTTTCTTTATCTGCGATTGCTGAAGAAAAATTTAGAGTCTGCGCTGATCCATTGCATCCTCCTTACTCAAGCAAAGCGAAAGATGGCTTTGAAAACAAGATAGCGGCATTATTTGCTAAAGAATTAAATCAAGAACTTGAGTATTACTGGTTTCCACAACGTATAGGTTTTATTCGTAACACATTAAAAGCGCAAATGGGTGATACAGAGCAATATAAATGTGATGTAGTTATGGGACTTCCTGTTGGCTTTGACTTTGCGAAAACAACCAAGCCTTACTACCACTCTACTTATGTGTTACTCATTGCTAAAGGACGTGACTGGGATGATATTACTAAACCCTCTCAACTCACTCATTTATCCTTACAAAGAGAACAGTCTTTAAAAATTGCCATGTTTGACCGAGGACCCGGTACCACATGGTTACAAAAAGCAGGGTTATTAGATCAAGGGATTCCTTACCAAACCATGACTGGAGATGATAAAAATAATGTAGCTATGCAGATTGAAAAAGATCTTAAAGCTAAAAAAATAGACATGGTTATTCTATGGGGACCCATGGCAGGTTATGTCACCACACAAAGTCCCAAAGGAACTTATACTGTAATCCCTATGCAATCCACTCCAGGCATGAAATTTGATTTTTCAATAGCAATGGGTATTCGTTATGGTGATAATAAAAGAAAAGCGATACTTGAAGCATTAATTGATAAAAACCAAGATAAAATTCAATCTATTATTTCAGAATACAATATTCCTTTGCTGGAAAATCACCCTAAATAGGTTTCTATCCTTCGATGCCTTGATTTCGCTTTGCTAGATCAAGGCTACATTTATTTATTGCGCCCAAACATCTTGATTAAATTGGTTAATCGTCTGGCTCTTTCATCTGTCAACTGATCCCAGTCAAAATGCCAACCCCAATTACCTTCACTGGTACCCGGCACATTCATTCTATCATCAGCCCCTAGCTCTAAAATATCTTGCATGGGTAGTATTGCTAAATTTGCGACAGAACCGAGTGCGGTACCGATTAATGTATAAGGCATTGATGTTCTGGAAAACCCTAAATATTCATAAACCCGATGTTTTTCATCATCATTAAGCGATTCAAACCAGCCCAAAGTCGTGTCATTATCATGCGTTCCTGTGTAAACAACACAGTTTTTTTCATGATTATGCGGTAAATAAAAATTATCAGCGCCACCATCAAAAGCAAACTGTAAAATTTTCATACCCGGCAAATCAAACGCATGCCTCAAAGCATTCACTTCTTCTGTGATAATCCCCAGATCTTCAGCGACTAAAGCAATTGAGCTGCATTCTTTCTTAATGGCATTTAGCAACTCCTTACCCGGTGCGACAACCCACTGCCCATTCATAGCAGTCTCTTCATCCGCAGGAATTTCCCAGGCAGACTCCAGTCCTCTGAAGTGATCTATTCTAAGAATATCAAACAGTTCATTTTGGGTTTCTATTCTATCAATCCACCATTTAAACCCTGTCTTACTCAGATAATCCCAATCATAATGCGGATTTCCCCAGCGCTGACCCGTTTCTGAAAAATAATCGGGTGGTACACCGGCAACAACCGACATTTCACCGGCTTTGTCCAGCTTAAAAACCTTTCTATTTGCCCAAACATCCGAACTATCATACGCAACAAAAATAGGAATATCGCCAAATAGAAAAACATTTTTTTCTTTCGCAAACGCCTTAAGTTCAGTCCACTGCCCAAAAAAAACAAATTGTTCAAATTTCAGACTTTCAACCAAGGTACTCAACCGTTGTTGCGCTTCTTTAATAGCAGCTGGCTCTCTGTTTTTTAACGGTGCAGGCCATTGGTTCCAGCACTGCTTACCAAATTCCTGTCTCAGTGCCACAAATAAAGCAAAATCATCCAGCCACCCCGACTTATCCTGACAAAACTTCTCAAAACAGACTTTATCTTCTTCACTTGCAAGTGATTGGAACTCACAAAACGCTTTAGTCACCAAACAGCTTTTAGTAAAAGCATCATCCGCATAACACTCTACACATTGCTCAGCGTTCACTAACCAGCCCTTTCTTTCCAGCCACTGTATATCAATAAATGCAGGATTACCTGCATGAGCCGATAGACATTGATATGGGGAGCCGTCACCATGAGGTATCCCTAAGGGTAATGTCTGCCAGACAGTAACGCCTGAGCCATGCAGGAAGTTTATAAAATTATAGGCTTCTTGCCCAAAATCACCGCCACCAGGCAATGAAGATATATGAAGTAATACGCCAGCCCTACGGCTGTTTAAAGGACTGTTCATTCTTTGTACATAATTTAATAACCGAATAATACATTGAAATCTATTCAAGGTCATGACAGCAGCCGCAAACAACCGTCTGCGGCATAAAAAACCATGACACAAATTTATTTCAAGGGGGGGGGTAACGAATAGGAAATTGTTACTTTACATGATGCCTCTGTTGCCCAAGCATATCAGGTGTAACTAAGACAACACCACCCGGGCTTACTTGAAACCGTTTCTCATCTTCCGCCTTATCCTCACCGATAACAGTACCCTCAGGGATATGACACCCTTTTTCTATAATCGCTTTAGTGATACGGCAATGTCTACCAATGACTGCTTCTGGCAAAACCACTGAGTCAACAACGGTTGAATAAGAATTAACTCTGACATCAGAGAAAACCAGAGAATGTCTGACGGTGGCACCCGAAATAACACATCCACCAGAAACCATTGAGTCAATTGCCTGCCCTCGTCGATCGTCATCATCAAAAACAAATTTGGCCGGTGGGGTTTGTGCCTGGTAAGTCCAGATGGGCCAGGTTTTGTCATATAAATTCAAGTCTGGAGCAACGCCAATTAACTCCATATTAGCCGACCAGTATGCATCCAGTGTACCTACATCACGCCAATAACTTTGCTCGCCACTTTGTAAATTTAAGAATGGAT
>CAYMPX010000128.1:0-8044 GCA_964392135.1 uncultured Methylomarinum sp. | reverse complement strand
ACTTTTGCCACTTTCAGTCGCGAAATGGCTCATTAGAAATTCAAATGCGTCGCCTAGAATATCATCATTTTCAGCTCTATTATTAGAAAAATCTAAGGCTTTGTTTTCAAAAATAGCAATAAGGCTGGTGAGTTTATCCACCATTTCTTTACCAGACCCCAGTTTTTCTGGATCATTAAAATCTGGCATGGATGAAAGTTTATTGGCTTCTTTTAGTGGTGAAATAATCTTTTTATTAATATCATCGCCAATGGTGGTTTTGCCTTTTAATGCGACCAAATCTTTAAAGCTTGCACCGTCTGGCACAGTAACAGGTGCAAAAGCTTGTCCTGCATATTTATCACTAATATATTTTATAAATAACAGCACCAACACATAGTCTTTATATTGGCTAGAGTCCATTCCTCCACGTAATTCATCACAGCTTTGCCATAATGATGAGTAGAGTTCCGATTTTTTAATTGCCATTGAGTTCCTTTGCTGTTTTTAACGCTATCTTGTTCTAATTTAGAGTGTTATTTTACCGAAATCATTAGGCAAGTTCATTTTTTTAATCTTGCTTAATTACCCTTAACACCTTATTTATCATTGCTTACAATGGTTGCTTATACTATTCACTTTTCTTTATAGTCCTTCATTAATTAATCATCATACTATGGCATATATAGTGTGCCTCAAATACGATAGTTGCTACTAAAGAAGGATTCTTCTAACAATGTTATAAAACCTGATTCCTGTAACTGCTTAAATGCCTTACTTGCCGTATTCTTTACACAGGATGGGGCATCCCACGCACTGAATTTACGCTGCTTTTTGCTACATAAACCAATCAAAGAATATTGATTTTTCAAGATATATCTTTCGAGAGATTTTTAGAATTACACCCGTTTCGGCTAAGCCGTTTTTGTGACGCGTTTTAATTAACCAATTGATTTGGTCTTCGGTGAATAATTCGGGGTAATGTCTTTGGAGTACAAACATCATTTAAAGTTGTTGATGGGATTGTTTGGCTTAGGTTTACTGGAGCCAACCCCCTCAAGTTTACCTGCACCATATTTTTCTAGTACTTTATCTATATGACTTGGCTTTATGCTTTTAACGGGTTTATTCAGAAAATACCATTAACCAAAAACCAGCACGCCTAATATAATTTTCATCTTTTCCAGTCCATAGCGCCATATACTGATTAATTAAGGTTTTGAGTGTTAAAAACTCGACTTTGACCCCAAGCTTTTGAAATAAGACCATCCCACCTAGCTCATCAACTTTACCGGGTGATAACTTCTTTATTTTCTTTGGTTTTAAATCCAGGATTAATGCTATATTTTTCTCAACATCATTAGCCCACTTTTCAGCTTGCTTAGTAAGTTGCAAAAGTTTTAGATTGAATAGATTGTGTAATTTTTACTGACTTCGGCGGGATATTTGCCGTTTGGTAATGTGCGGATATAAGACATTGCTTTGTCCTCAATTAAACATTCACTACGGAATACTACGATCTTATGCTTCGTAGTGAGACTCTGAGTTTAAAGCGTTCAACCGATAGCATTTATGAATCCATAAAAAAAGGGCTACAACCTAATGGTTGTAGCCCTTTCTAATTTGGTGCCTCGGGCCGGAATCGAACCGGCACGGGTTTAACCCCGCGGGATTTTAAGTCCCGTGCGTCTACCAATTTCGCCACCGAGGCTCTATCTGATGAACTAGTAGATTCGGTTATTATATGCATAGACCCTAAGAAAATCCAGCTCTATTTATATTTTTTTGCTACAAGCTAAAATACAGATAAATCCATGTAAGGTTTTAAGTATTTTATCGACTCATTTCTAAGTTATGATTCATCAGAAAATAATACCAAATACACCATGAAACCGTTTTCTTTCCTGCTGATTTACCTATTATTAAGCAACAGTGCTCTGGCGGAAACCACATCGTCTATTCCGGTAGGGATGTTTTCATCAGGAAAACTCGAACATTGGAATAACAAAATATTTTCAGGAAAAACAGATTATCAGTTGACCTTGCTTAATAAAACATACGTTTTAAAAGCAGAAAGCCATTCAGCCGCTTCGGGGTTATTTAAACAACAAAGAATTGATCTACAGCAAACACCTTTTTTAAATTGGCGCTGGCGTATAGACAACCGCTTAAAAAATCTAAATGAACAGAGCAAGTCAGGGGACGACTACAGTGCTAGAATTTATGTGGTTATTGATGGTGGCTGGGCATTTTGGAAAACCAAAGCCATTAATTATGTCTGGGCAAGTCACTCGCCTAAAGGGAGCATCTGGCCCAATGCTTTCGCAGGTAACAGCGCAATGATGATTGCACTTCGTTCGACAACCGATAAAACAAAGACCTGGTATCAGGAAAAACGTAATATCATGCAGGATCTGAAAACGCAATTTGGCACAGACATTCGTTATATCGACACCGTTGCATTAATGACCGACACAGACAACGCCAAAGGCACTGCAATTACTTATTATGGCGATATTTACTTTAGCGAAAAATAATCATGCACGATACATTACCTCTGTTAGAAAAAACCAACTTTCCAGCCATTACCCGAAATAAGCTGGAAGTATTACAAGTTAATCTGGGCTATCTATGTAATTTAAGCTGTACTCATTGCCATGTTAACGCCGGGCCTCATCGTACAGAATTAATGAATAAGGAAACGATGGATCAGGTATTGGCGTTTATTGATTTACATAACCTGCACACCCTTGATTTAACGGGGGGGGCGCCGGAGATGAATCCTCACTTTAAATATCTGGTATGCGCTGCACTGGATAAAGGGGTAAAAGTAATAGACCGCTGTAATTTAACTATTTTATTAGAGGAAGGTTATCGCGATTTAGCCAAATTTCTTGCAGAAAACCAGGTTGAAGTTGTCGCCTCCCTCCCCTGTTATATGGAAGACAATGTGGATAAACAACGCGGTAAAGGCACCTTTAACGCCAGCATAAGCGCATTACAAAAACTCAATACACTCGGCTATGGAAAACCAGGCACCGATCTTATATTAAACCTGGTTTTCAACCCACAAGGTGCCACTTTACCTCCCGATCAACATACGCTTGAACAGTCATACAAATACCATTTAAAAGACCAGTTTGGCATCGTTTTTAACCAGCTGTTTGCTATAACTAATCTACCTATTCAACGATTTGGTAGCGTTTTAGTGAGCAAAGGTAAATTTGATAGTTATCTACAATTATTACAAGATAACTTTCAGCAACAAAACCTTGAGCAAGTGATGTGTAAAAATACGCTGAGTATTGATTGGCAGGGTTATGTCTATGATTGTGATTTTAACCAGATGCTACATTTACCTTTAGGTAGCCGCCATAAGAAAACACATTTAAGCACTCTCACTCAAACTTCATTTGTAGAGCAAACAATTAAAACATTACAGCATTGTTATGGCTGTACAGCCGGGCAAGGCAGTAGCTGTACAGGCGCATTATAAGGTAACATCGTTTAGAATTGTTAGTTGTTGTTATATGTAACCGCCTGATTCAGGGTTTGTTGAAAGTGAAAATTTAGCCTCACTTTCAACAAACCCGCAGTATGGAATGCGGGTGGAATACAAGGTTACAGGTGATTGTTAATATTTCACCAATACGCGGTAATCCAGCGTTTTGCTACTTTCTGCAGGAATATTAATTTGCCACTCAGCCACATTAGAAGCAATCTTCTTATGAGGATGACTTTCCTCTAACATTTCCCAGTCACCTGGAACCGGCTCCCGCACAATTACCGTAACCGCTTCCGATTTTGCATTTTTCAAAGTCATTTGAAAAGCACTCTCAAAAGTATTTCTCCCAGGCAAAACGGGGGTTCTTTTATGGAATTCAGTCTGTTTTTTAGTCGCCGTAAGATCAAAGGCATAGCCCAGCTTTAAACGTATAGAGTCATTCTTTGCGGTATGGTCGATATGATCTTCACCCACAAACTGCGCATTCCCCTTACTGTCTTTTTTATAGACGCGAACAATACCTTTAGGGATTGGCAGACCTAAGCCTGCCCCTTTTTGATTATTAAACTGGACAAACACAGCAATTTTAAGCTTCTTGGCAATTTTGCCATAACGGCTACTGTAATAATAATCAGAACCACGCAAGACAAAGACCTTGGTTGCCGGCACGGCACTTGCCGACAACAAGGAAACTTGTTTGGTTTGATTATTTAAAATGCGGGTTGAACGACCTAGACTGTAAAGATGATATTCAAACAAGCTTTCTTCGACCATAGGCTTCGCACCAGCAACCCTTGCCATTTCCCTTACCATAACCGGAGAGCGTCTTTTTAGTCGGTGTTGAACCTGGTTTACATCCCCTGCAACCAACTGCAATTTTGCATTGTTATAACGCGTACCACTGACATTATTCAAGGTGACCCATCCTAGTAAATCAAGTTGACTGTTATCGGCATTAAGCTCTGCCACATAATCTGCTTTCCAGGATAAACCGCTCGACAAATAACTCAATTCCAATTGCTGAGGTTGAGAAGTTGAACTGATAAGTTGTGTTGCCAATGTTGGCTGGTCACGCAGGTTTTCAGGAATGTCATCAAAGATAAACCGTCCCTGATGATTGGTTTCGATACGCCCCCCAATGTTAAGCACAACGCCTTGATGAGTACTCAACACCGTGGCTTTTTCAATCGTTTCCTTACCACTGGCAGGATTAATACGAGCAACACGAATCTCTCGCCCTACATATTTTTCCAGCAGTGTGCCGGGGGTAAGTAAATCATAATCAAAATTCTGCTCAATGACCTTAACCCCTTCAGCATAACTAAGACTACGCAACATCGCAGTTTCCGGGCGCATTTTTGCACTAACACCACGAAAAGCCAACCGGTTAGTGCCCTTATCTAAACGCACCTTTCTTTGGTCTTTAATTAAAGCCAGGTTGTCATTGTAAATGGTTATTGCAACCGCAGTCTGATCATCCTGAGTTGTCAATTTTTCAACAACTTGCGCAGCGGCGATCATGGCAAAAAAATTCAATCCGCAGAATAAAGCCAGGAAAACAGTACGAAAAATAGAATTCAGCATAAATTATCCAAAATAAGTTTTTGTTGTGGCAATGACTATCGGTTTTAGTTCACTATACTTTAGTACGCTCCCTTTTTACCAACCAGGAGGTCTATTTTGGAAACTCAAACGCTGGTTCGCCTAAGTGTTGCTCTGGGCTTATTTATATTAATGATTAGCTGGGAATTTTTCAGCCCCAGAAGAGTACAAAGCATCCATCGAAAACAGCGCTGGCCTATCAATATGGGTCTGGCAGTTTTTAATATGAGCATGATGCGGGTTACTGTGGGCAGTCTTGCCTATTTAAGCGCTGTTAATGCCGAAAGCCTATCCTGGGGTTTATTAAACCAGTTTGCAGCACCCCACTGGCTAACAATCACTATGACGCTGCTATTGCTTGATTTTGCCATTTACAGCCAACATATTGTCTCCCATAAATGGAAATTATTATGGCGTTTACATCAAATTCATCATACGGATTTAGAATTTGATGCCAGTACCGCTGTTCGTTTCCACCCTTTAGAGATTTTAATTTCAATGGGCTATAAAGTCGCTTGTATTTATTTAATAGGTGCCAATCCCATTGCGGTTGTTGCTTTTGAAATTATTCTGAATGGCACAGCGACCTTTAACCACAGCAATATTAATATTCCGACTCAAGTGGATAACTATCTACGCTGGATTTTAATTACCCCTGATACCCATCGTATTCATCATTCGACGGTTCAAGCAGAAACCGACAGTAATTATGGCTTTTCTATTTCTTTATGGGATAGATTATTTAAAACCTATAATGCCACCCCAAAAAAATCCCAGACCACCTTAAGCATAGGTTTGCCCTACTACAGACAACAGCAGGAATTAAGTTTTATTAAATTATTACTCCTGCCGTTTAAACCACAACGATTTCAGAACAATAAAAGCAATAAACAACAACAGTAACACAGAAATAGCCACCATAATTTGTGCAAATGGAAAGCCAATCAGAAACATAAATCGTTGTTCAACAATTTCCCCACCGGGCTTATGCAAGCGTAACTTAATCGCATAAATATCGCGTGATTGAACATCACTATCAATAGACACCACTTGCTTGGAAAAATATTGCAGAGGCAGTTGTTTTACCACAGAAAAAGCATCCTCGGCCTGCAAAACAAGTCCTAACCAGGAGTTGCGCTTTAATAATAGCAATTCCACTGCCATATCATTCAAATCCGCTGTTACAGAATCAATTTTCAGAATCGTCTGTCCCAGATAAGGAAAATGACGACAATAATGCCTATCAGGCTGACTCCCTTGAAACTGATAACCATTTAGCCTTAATTCTATTCCACCTAGTGTGATCGTACATTCATTATTACCATGAGATCCCGAGTGAGCATAAGCTGTAACAGAAAAAAACAATGTAAAAAATAAAATCGACAATACTTTTAGCAACATAAATATGTTTGTTCCAAGCTGAGGTTTAGTGAATACATCTGACTATTGTATGTCATTAATAACTTACCGTAACTATACTTTGCACGATCACCTGCCACGGATTTTATAGCAAGTTGGATTTATAAGCATTCTGCAACAGAAAGGTACAAGTGTAGCTCAAAGCAGGCGCTTATTGCTGCCTATAACGTATAAAATATCCTTATAAATTAACAAAATGCGCCCTTACTCTCACATGCCAAATAGATGGAATTTGCCTAACATAAGACATCGGCATCAAAAGCATAAACACATCGCAATAAAATATTTAAAAAATCCAGACATCACCAGATACAATAGGCTTCCGACATATCAAAAACTTTTTTTTGAAAAATAGCTTTGACATGAAACATTGAGACGTGTTTAAAATAGCCCCGTCGAAAATAATAATAAATCACTCGACAAGTAGTTTAATAGCCTTAAGCTACTCCCCTTTGAGGAAAGGGTCTTTTTAAAAATAACACTAAATTGAGGATTTAATAATGGCTGAAGAAAAACAAAACAATAACTTCATGATTATCGTTGCAGTATGTGCAGTTCTATCTATCGCGCTAGTTTTGGCTTTAAAAGCGGATGAAACCAAGCATTTAGAATTGAAAGGTTCTAGTACTACGTTAGAAAGTAATGCTAAAGCACTACATGATGCAAAAAGATTTGAAAATAACTTCTACGAATAAGAAGCTATAGTTAAGGTCTTTCATCAGCCGATGAAAGACCTTTTTTTACCCTCGAAATATCATCGTAATACCCTTGGATTTTATTTACCCCCTTTAAGAAATTCGTAATACCCTTTATTCAGTAAGTTTTTTAATTTACTAATACTGGATTTAAGCTACACTCCAACTCCAACCACGAATACTGTTTCATAACCACCTATTCAAGAGACCCATGAAAAAACCAAACAAAACACCTTTAGCTATTGCTGTAGGCGGCACACTATTATCTGGCTTAGCTTCAACAGCAATACAAGCAGACACCCTTTTAGAACTTGATAGTAACCCATTTGCAATGACAGAGTTATCTACTGGTTATATGCAAACAGCGAAAGTAGATGGTGCCGGTTCAAGCAAAATGAAAGATGGCGCATGTGGTGAAGGTAAATGTGGTTCTGCCATGCAACAAGGTGCAGAAGAAAAAACGGTAGAAGGCAAATGTGCCGGCAACAAACCTATGCCTAAAACCGATAAAAACAGGGAAGGTAAAGGTGGTGAAGGTAAGTGCGGCTCTTCGATGTAAGACCATCTTATAAGATATAATATCAGGATGAGCCTGACTTTCGCTCATCCTATACCCATCTCCCTAAATAAATCAGTCTTTAATTTTATAACAAAAACAACCTGTACTCATCACACGACGACACCACATAGTTCTGTCCAAACACTACATCGCTATCTGCTTGCAACTTCGGTTACAATTTAGCAAGTCACCATTACATATGGGGTGTGATTAAAAGCGCGAGGCAGTTCTAAATAATTTATAGGATGTGCCGACGACAGGGAGGCGCATCATTCACAATTGATG
>CAYMPX010000127.1:0-8047 GCA_964392135.1 uncultured Methylomarinum sp. | reverse complement strand
ATTAAACTGGAAAATTAAATAATTGGCAAATTTTTAATTGGGCTAAGTAGTTACCTAAATTGAAGACTTTACTGCCTTCTTTCTTCCTTTTCCTGAAATTTAACATACTTACGTATGTGTTCTTCATCAAGACCAACCGTATCCACACAATACCTAACTGGTATCCAACAAGAGAAAAATAGAGATGCTTTCACTCAAGCTATAGATCATCAGCAAACTCTTATAAACCTAGTATCCAAGAAAAAAAGCCGCTAAACTGACAAAAAATACCAGAAATGCTGCTCTCATTTACAAAACACCCAATGCTTTATAAACCGCATCCACAGGATCAGAATAAAAACTGATCTGAAATTTAGCAAATAATTCAACTGGTACAGTTGGTATATCTGACGCTGATGACATCGGTAGCAATATCTTTGTCGCCCCACTATCCATTGCCATTTGCATACTATCTGCCAAGTCTTCTACGGGATTAACCACTCCACCCAAGGTCATATTACCTAAAACTACCATCTGTTCTTGAACGGGCTTTTTCATCAGAATAGAACAAAAGGCAATAAAAGCCGCTAGACTGGTTTGCGTGCTTGCCCCTGAGTTATGTAGTTCCACTATATGCAGATGAAAATCAAACTCAGAAAATTTTTCTGACAAACTAATACGATTCAGATTCCCTTTAAAATAATCAAACCCGACAAAAATTGCATCTCTAGCGACTTTACTAGAGCCAAAACCTGTCGCTGCATGCCGGCCTTTACCAGGCATCATTTGAGTTTCAAAACGATACAACCCAAGTTGCCCTGTTCGCTCTCCTTTTGTCACTAAGTACACTACACCAAGGTGTGATAAACCCTCAGGAATAAGCTTACTTCCCCCTTGTTCAGGGACATTAACAAAAAACTCTTCTAATGAATCACTATCAAGATAACTAAAATGCACATCAAAAAACTCCATGCCACCTAGCTTCTTCAACTGTTCTTTAATACGACGACGAACTTCAAGCGCATAAATCAAACAAGAGCGAACATCTTCTTTTTTATACTTAGCATTAGGGTGTAGTAGCTTTAAAAGTCCTGATACTGTGCGCCTTACCGCAATCACATCCCGTTGATTCAGGTTATTACCTAGCTTAAAATACTTATCAATCGCATCGGCAAAATTACGTTTGCGCATCTCACGCATATATTCGGCCATATAATCGGTAATTAAGCCAAAATTATCAGTAAAAAACTCAGGTCGCATTTTAGGGATTTCCCAGCCTGGAATATAAGCATGAAACCGATCAAAAAAGGCGGTATCAATCATTTTTTCTGGAAACGGTGCCAATAAGTGACTGGTTTTAACTAAAGTATCAACACTCTGATTAATATTACCAATAAACACCATCGATGCACTGGCTTCTATAGAATCACGACCACGCGAAAAAGATCCCGAAGCCATATAGTCTTTCATAATCTGAATACCATCATTATCATGAAAGTTAATACCTGCTACCTCATCAAAAGTTACCACATCCCACAAACCGACTAAACCAACCCTACGGCTACTCATATTATAAAATAGGTTAGCCACCGTCGTTTGGCCACCCGAGACTAATAAGCTATTGGGTGAACACTCTTTATAAACATGACTTTTACCCGTACCTCTAGGCCCTAATTCGCACATATTATAATTATTTTCTACAAACGGAATCATCCGCGCGAGTAGGTGTAATTTAACTCGTTCTTCTAAATTAACGGGTTCCATGCCTATTGAGCGTAATAAGACATCGCCCCACTCATTAGTAGTGAACTTCTCTCGTGCAATAAATAGCTCGCCCATATCCATGTTTGGCATCTGGATAGGCTTTAAAGTAGAAATAGAAAAAGGAGATGCTTTTTGACCTTCTTCAAAAAAATATTGAACGGTGATAATGCACCAGATTCCTCCCATAAAGAGTTTTTCATTTTCCTTAACGATATTAACGGGAACAAAGGCATCTTTAAGCCCTAAATTGGATAAGCTTGCCTCATAAATATCTTTATGTTGATTGAGCTTAACACTGACTTTATCTATTACTTTATAAGAGCCTCGCTCACGGATCAATGACTTTACTTTTTCTGCCTCATCTGGTCGAACATAGTTTTCCGCTAGAATTTTTTTAACATTTTCCATCCCCTCGTTGACCACGTCGTCGTCATCAGATGCACAATACATACCCAATAAATACTCTAAAACATAAACAGGGACATTAGCCCCCTCTTTCAACTTTTTGGTGAGATCTTTTCTAACAACCCGCCCTTTAAAATAACGATTAAGCAGTGTATCTAAATCTTCGCTAGTCTCTGTATTTATTTCCTTATCTAAAATCTCGTTCATAAATTCACTACTCATTAGAAAAAGTCATCTTGAAATGCTAAATCAATGGTTACAGCATATTGATTATATCTTGTCTGTGTCTCTGTATTTTCAAGCACTAAAGTATAAGACGTATGACGTTCAAAATTAGAGCCGATTAGTTTCAATCTTACATCACGACTACGCTCATCCATTGAAGGGCTTTGGCTATCAAAGTTTAAGGGTTCACGACTGGATACTTCATTACCAGAACTATCTATAATAAAAACATCTAATTGCCGTGCAATATGCCGTTCACTCACTGGCTCTGTCTGAATAAAGCTGATTTTATCGATATTATTAACAATTTTAATTGGCTGTGTTTTTACCACCACACCCACAGGTTGTTTCTGGTGTTGGTCCATTTTCTCACCACGTAAAGCGGATACGGCAATCATAGGCACACATACCTCTTGTAACATGGCTCCTCCATGCACAAACCTTGCCCCACCGATAAAATAAAAACGTTGCGCTCCTTTAGGAATTAAAAAAGTAGTTTCACCGCTACCATTTGCTGTATCAGCAATTCGCCCTTTCCAACACGCTTCATCCGCTGCTAATGACTCACCTATGATGTAACGTTTTTTTGCTTCTATCGTGCCGGCAGGTTGCGTAGATAAAACGGTTTTATCCGCTTTAGTTAATGCTTTCTGTTGAAACAAAAAACCATGATCTGCTGTTATTAACACCCGACTCCCATTTAACCGATTAATCACACGCCCGACTAAATCTTTTAATTCTTCAATAGCAGTACGACAAGCCTCAAAGGTTTTTTCTTCAGTGGATAATTTATCCCCTATCGCATCAATCGTATCGTGATAGATATAAACGACGTTTGCATCTCTCACTTTATCTCGACCTTCCTGATTACTCCAACTCATCAACTCTTTTGAACTAACCGCCATCCCTTTAACTTTTTCTAAAATGGTGTTTCGATTATCCAAACCTTGGGTTGATAAGCCATCGGCATAGACAACAGAGCCTTGCCCTGATTTATAAGCAAGACTTTTATGTGGCAATAATGCCGCCATCCCCAATTGGGTATAACTGGGCAACACTCCCAACTGTGTTTCAAGCTCTGCTTTAAAACGCTTTTCACCATTAATACTTAACGTTAATTCTTCAGCCACTTCATAACGTAAAGCATCGGAAATAATGACAAACACTCGCTTAGTTTGTTTTGACCTAAGTCGAGATTCAACCTGCGACTCATAAAAGCGATATTGCCGAGGCACGCCTTCTAACGTCCAGTTTCCTAAGCGTTGTTCAGATGCTAATAGTCGATCCCATTCCCCCCCTATTGCATACAAATACCAATGGGTATAAAGGTTTTCAATTTCATCATCTAATTGACGTAATATATCGGCTCCTTTACTCAATACAGACGTGACAGATTCATTAAATAAACGATAAGCCTGATCAAACAAATATAATTCATTCACATAAGCCTGATACATTGCCTGAGCCGATTGATAATGAAAACCATCCACAAACCGCTGACGTAAATAAAGTAACCGTTCAGCATTGCGTAAGGCTTCATAAATCGCTGTGTATTCCTGTCGAGATAAACACCAATGACTGACTAAACGACGTGAAATAATCTGCTCAAATTGAGCTCTATCAAGCTTCTGACTACTATCCAATAAATCACTCACCAGCCCCCGAATAATTGCCTGTTCAACCACCTCAAAGGTCTCACACTCCAACATTTGTATGGGGTGATACGATTTACAATGCGTATCAACCTCTAATTGCCCCGCTATTATTTTAGAAATCACATCATGTGATTGAGCAAAACTACGGCTATCTCGCCAGCTTGTCATAAACGCCAAAGCTGTTGCCCGACCTGAACCTGTTTTTAAAACATTTTTTAATAACCAGTCCCGATCATCAGTATCAACCTGACTCCAGAGCTCAGTACAAAAACATTTTAAAACAAAATCTTCTATTGAAGGTCTAACGCTCTCATAACTAAATTGCGATGCCAACTCTCGCCATAAAACCTCTAATAAACCAAATTTGTCACATTGCCGTATTAACTCAACATCATCATTTCCAGCTAATAATGCCGCTGAATAACTTTTAACCAGTTGAAAAACACTATCGTTTAATGAGGCTGAATCGGCTTTAGTCACAACCGCCATCATTTTTCTATCTAAAGAAGCTTCCGTTTCATCCTCAGTGACAAACCGTTTTAGTGCCGCCAATCGTTGTTTATTGGTAAAAAAACTTTCCCTCAAGCGAATATGACCTCGCAATGCCATTTTAGGAATGCCAAGTTCATTTAACAGCATAGAGCTCGCATCCGCAAAAAACTGCTCACTGTATAAACGAATATCTAGCAACCAATCCCTTTCTGCCTCGGGTTCAGCATCAGGAAAATATAATAAGAATTTATTAGCAGGTTCATCCAATTCAATTCGCTTTTTAGTTTCAAGTACCGAAACATCAGACATATCCAACAGGGTGACACCATTAATCGTTATTTCAGGTATTTTTTCAGAAAAACTTTGCTCAGGGTCATACCAAAATACTAAACGACTTTGTTTAAATTTTGCTTCTATGCCTTTTATTAATTGTTCTATTTGCATACAAATACCTTTGCCTTATATATGCAGTGATCAAATAAATCCGTACAGTTTAAATGCAGGTTTAAGAGTGTCATTTTTATTGAAATACCCCAAGCAACCACTGTTCAATGGCTTTAAATAATGGACTGTCGCCATCTAATAAATCATCCTTAAGCGTCAGATACAAACCATGCCCAGGCTGTTTTTGCCAAGCCAGCCAAGTTGCTACTTCAGCTTTACTCGTTAAATGTGCGCTAAATTTTGGATGTTCTAAACCCAATACCGCTGAACTTGCAGATTGAAAAAGCGTTTGTTCATCAACTTTAACGCAAGTTTTTATCCAATCCTCAACCAACAATACTTTTTTAGCCGCCTCCATTAACGCACCTCGACATCAGACTGGGTAATATTATAAAGTTGCTGCTCATCAAAAACGGTGGCAATAACGCGTCCTTTATCACTGGTACGCATACTTCGCCCCACTCTAAATAACACGCCTGCAGTGGTTTTATTAGCAAATGCAACCTTAGAAAAACTTTCAATACAATCCCAACTATGCGTGGTGGCGAACACCTGAATATCTAATTTTTCCGCCAACTCAAATAATAGTGTCCACACTTGTTCCTGTACACTGTAATGCAAGCCATTTTCAAACTCATCAATCAGTAAAAAACCGCCTTTGGCCGTCAATGTTTTTAACACTAATTGCAAAACTCGCACCATACCATCGCCTAAACTATTTAATGGGATAGGATAAGGTGAACCCTTTATTTTTACTTTTGCAATCCGACGTACCGAGGCTTGCCCCACACGCACAACATCATTCACAAAGGTCAGGTTTTCAAAATCAGGCAAGATAATTCTCATTGCCATTTTAACGCTATCTTCTGCCGCTGTTAAAACAATACGATCCCACTCATTAGCTAACTCATGCATCGCAATTAACTGCGTAGGTATAAAGCCGCAAGGTAATGAAGCACTTGTGCTCACAAATCGTCTAAAATCAGGACTTATGACATTAAAATCAATAAGCGTCGTGTCTTTATTTCTGCTTATCAATAATCCTTCGCCGAGTATTTGGTCAAATTCAGTAAAATCGAGTGAGGTTATTGAAACAGGCCGTTTAATTAACTCTTTTTTACCGTCCTCATCAGTGACCGTATACTCTTTTTCAACCTGATAAACATGATAAATGCTTAATGCACTTTGCCCCCCTATCTCACCAATGACAATAGACTTTTCTTCTTTAGGAAATTTTCGCCCGCTAAATAAATCTTCATAAGGCAAAGCAGCATCAACGCCTTCTTCCCCCTGTTTATCTAAAAAACATTTTTCATCATGCGCTTGTGCAACTTTTTCCAATAATTCCTGATGCGCATTGCCAGCATAAATTCTTAATGCTTCCAGTACCGAACTTTTACCCGAATTATTTTTGCCAACAATCAAATTAACACGACCTAACTTTTTAACCTGAAAATCTTCCAGCGAGCGAAAGTTTTTTATTTCTAATGAATCAAGCATATTTAACCCTACGCGTTACACACTAAATAACCGGACTGGTATTTAAAACAATATTCATGACGGTAAATTATCTATCGTCTCTATATCTTCAAGTACACTTTCATCCGCTATGATATAAGCTTTATCAAAATGCTCTTCTAATCGGTACCTAAAACCCTCAAAGCTTAAACCTGCGAGATGGGCGGCACTAGCAAAACTTACTTTTCGTGCATGATATAAACTCGCCGCTAAAAAAAACTCAACTGCATGATTGCCTAATGGTTGTATCACTTCATCTAATTCAGCTTGTAATTCTATTAACATAAATCACCCTTTTATCTATTTTTCTACTCAGGTTATTCACCTGACACCCCTAATTTTCAATCAACCCTTAAACCCAAATCTTCTGTTGTTGCCATTGGCTAATAAACCCCATATTCTTAGGGTCGATTGACTGATATTCCTTTAAAAGTAATTTTAGCCGATGCGTCCAAGTATGCTCAGGATCAATAATATTCAGCATCCATACCATCATAACCAGCGTGTTATACAATTTTTTACTCGCAATCGCATCACCCTGCCATGCTTTTAACAAATCATCTGGCTTATGTTTTGGCCTCTGAATAGTAATTGTAAAACACCGATTCCATACCCTTGAATGATGCGCACAATGATTTCTTAATGTGGTTAAATGATGTAAAAACGACTGTAAAGTACGGCTATCCAGCTCAAAGTTATCCGCAATCGCTTTAGCGTCATGCCGTTTTTTAAGATTTTTATAGCAATGTGACAACTGTCCCATACTCATTAACTCAACAGCCGCCCAAATAGGAGGTAAAGGTTCTTGGTATTTAGCTAAAAAATGCTGAATAAACACCTCATGACTATCTAATGACTCTTTTTTTAATTTAGTGAGTGTTTTTTGGTAAGCGCCCTCATTATGAAAAATCTCTTTTTTCAATAAAGCATGTGCGCCATACACTTCACCTAAGTGATATGCCATTTTAGTGCGAACAGACACCTCTATTTGCTCAATCGCATCTAACAATAAAATGCGTAATTCTTTATCAAATTGATAGAGTTGAATAATCTTAGAGAAATGGGTATCTGGCTTAAAGGCTTCTGTATTATTCACTTTATAATCGTACCAATACCCTGATAAACGATAATAATTACAATGCGATAAATAATGCAAAGCCTGTGATTCCGTTATATCAATAACCATGCCTTTCTTAACTAAGGCGTTAAGCTGCTGGTCATAAGTATAATGCGGCTTTGTGTAAGGAACTTTGCTGGACTGCGTCATCTTTTAGCCACTCCAGAAACAAGAAACCCCTCGCAGGGCGCTGTTCTTATGGGTAGCGGGAGAGGTGTTGTTACGCGTAATAATAGCCTTTTTTATAGCTCCCTGTAAAGATTTTTCGTTACAAAAGACATTAAATATCGCTTTCATTATTAAGCCTTCTTCCCCGTAATCGCCTTAACCTCCGCCAATAAATCGCCAAACTTGCCATAATTCACTTTCACGCCGTCATCTAAATCCAAACTGATACGCCTATCCGCGTAATGTTTGAGTTTATCGTCAAATTCGCTGAGTTCGGTTT
>CAYMPX010000126.1:0-8079 GCA_964392135.1 uncultured Methylomarinum sp. | reverse complement strand
AGACATAAGGAATCGCATCAGGGGGGATTATGGGAGTTCCCTGGGGGAAAGGTTGAGTCAGGGGAATCTGTTGAGCAGGCTTTGAGCAGAGAATTAAAAGAAGAACTTGATATTTCGGTGCAGACTCTACAGCCACTGATTAAAATTCAGCATCAATATACGGATTTAGAGGTATTACTTGATGTCTGGATTGTCTCAGTGTTTTCTGGGCTGGCAAAAGGTTGTGAAGGGCAGCGCATTCAATGGGTGAGCCCCGAAAAATTATCTGATTACGCTTTTCCTGATGCCAATTACCCGATCGTCACAGCCATTAAATTACCGACAGATTACGCTATTGTTAATGGCGATCAAGAAAGTATCTTGCTGGATAACTTACGAACGATACTGAATAAGGATATTACCTTGATTCAGGCCAGAGTAAAGTCATTATCTGCTGCGTCGGTTAAGCGTTTTTTTGATGCAGCAATGCCTTTATGCAAAGCAAAAGGCGCGCGCTTATTGGTTAATTCTGCTGTTGCAGGTAGCGATAAAGTGAATGCAGATGGTGTGCATTTAACCTCACAGGATTTATTGCTTTTAAAGCAAAGACCTACCGGTCATGGCTGGGTGGCTGCATCATGCCACAATCAATATGAATTACAGCACGCCGAGAAGATAGGGGTAGATTTTGTCGTGCTTGCCCCTGTTTTAGAAACTAAAACCCATCCAGATACCCAGCCTTTAGGCTGGGGTCGTTTTAAGATATTAACTGAAACAGTTAATATCCCTGTTTATGCTTTAGGCGGGTTGACACAGGCAGAAAAACCTAAGGCGCAAGCATTAGGTGCTCAAGGCATCGCTGGTATTCGTGTTTTCCTGGATTAAGTCCTGCGTTTTAGAAATCCAAGGGAAAGAGCCCTAATAATCCATTAAAATGGAATTTGAAGAAATTAAACAACGGAGATAATAGGGAATGGGGTTGATAATCATATTTACCCGACCCGTAGGGGCAAATCCCTTGTGGTTGCCCCTACGGTGAATAGACCCCTAATAATAAATTAAATAATCAGTAAAGGCATTGATTTTTTGTAAGGACTGGCTATAAGGCAGCAATGTACGTGCTTTATAGAGCGCCTGTTTTGCAACTAACAACTGTTTCTGAACCAACAATACCAGAATTTTCTGACTGTACTGGTGAATTATAAACCCCCGAAAAGCCAGCGCTATTGGGGTGTTTTTTAAAGCCAGGGATGATTCCAAGGCGGAGATACTTTGTTCAATATTACCCTCTCCCCAGCGCTGTATTGCTTTAGCAAGCCAGACCTGAGCCGCTTGTTCAGAGTGAATAAGCGCGTTTAAATCCGCCTTACAGCGCGAACAGATGCTCCGTTCGCGCAAACGCGCATTGCAGCAAGGACAACGCTCCATCAAGATTCCAGATAATAAATAATATCATTCAACGCTGCGACAGGCTCATCCAGTCCTTTAATATCTTTCGCTTCAATGCAAGCGGTTAAGGTTTCAATGATATCAACCATATCTTCTTTATCTTCACTGGATACCGTATCAAACAAGGCTTCTGCTTTGGCAATTAATTGACGGGCTGCTGTAATTTCGGGTGCAACTTCTTCCTTTTCTTCCTCAAACGACTCATGCTCAATGATGCTGGAATCCATTTGTCCAAATAAAGAGTTTATACGTTGCTTGGCGGTATCCAATGTGCTGCCTTCAAACTGGGATAAGGCATTTTTGATGGTAATGGATTTTTCTAAACCGGTGTCTTTTTCCTGTGCTGAAACCTGCAAAATACCATTCAAATCCAGCCCCAGGGTGAGTGTAATCACATTACCCGCGCCAACATCCAGCAAACCTTCAACCCGGAATTCACCTATTTTTACGTTATTCAATGCATCAGGATCTTCACCCTGATAAACGGTTATTTCAACGGCTTCTTGACCATCATGATGGGTCGCGAAAGCCTCGGTTTTTCGGTTAGGTAATACCGTGTTTTTATGGATAATGGGCACAAACATAAAGGGATAAGGCATGCCATCTAAATGACCTATTGCACTGGTACCATAGGTGTACGGTGTGACATCCACTAATACCGTATCCACTGCTTGCCCCGCTATCATGGCTCCTTGAATCGCTGCGCCCATGGCAACACATAAATCCGCATCCACTTCGCTGTGCGGCTCAAGGCCAAATTCACTGAATAAGCGTTCACGAATGCACGGTGTACGTGTAGAGCCACCCACTAAAATGATTTCATCTATATCTGAGCTGGTGAATTTTGCGCCTTTTAAAGCAATATGTACGGCATCCAGCGTTGCATTGATGTAATCCTCAATCATTTCCTCGTAGCTCAGACGAGACAGTTCAATGGATAAGTGAATAGGCGTGCCTTCATGCTCTAACAAATATTCTTCATCAATCCGGGCATAAGGCTGTTCAGACAGTAGGAACTTTGCATTTTCTGCGGCACGCGTAATGCGCGCCATGGCTTTGCTATGCTCACGCACATCGACCTGGTAAGTATCCTGGATATGCTCAAGCAGATAGTTGATGATTTGCTGGTCAAAATCATCACCGCCTAATTGATTGTCGCCATGACTGGATAGCACCTCGACTACGCCCGATTCGATATTGACCACGGATACATCAAACGTGCCACCGCCTAAATCATAAACCAGGATACGCCTGGCTTCGGATTGCCTGGCATCATAAGTGAGTGCTGCCGCTGTGGGTTCGTTAATCATACGCACGACATCTAAGCCGGCAATTTCTCCTGCCTCACGGGTTGCCTGACGTTGTGCATCAGAAAAGTAAGCCGGGACGGTAATCACCGCTTTATTGACCGTTTGACCCAGATAATTTTCTGCAATGGCTTTTAAGCGTTTCAGAATAATGGCAGAAATTTCTTGCGGCTTATAGGATGCATCGTCCAATTTTACCTGAGACTCTTGCCCCATTAAGCGCTTGATGGATTTAATGGTTCTTTCAGGATAAACCAGATACTGATTTCGCGCGGTTTCACCAACGATAATCTTGCCGTTATCATCCAGACCCACAAAAGACGGTAGCATTTTCTTGTCGCCATCATTAATAACCGTTACTTTACCGTTTTCAACGATAGAGACTTCTGAGTTTGTTGTACCTAAATCGATACCAATAATAATGTCATTCATGTGTTTATCCAATCCGGGTTTTGTTAACTTTCACTTCTGCCAACCGCAGAACTTGATTTTGATATAAAAAGCCTTTGCGCAACTCTTCCAGCACGATGCCGTTTTCAAGTTGAGGGTTGTCACCTGTTTCAACCGCGCTCATGCTAACAGGGTCGAGTAATTTGCCAACGCACTCTATGGCTCTCACTTGATAGCGTTGCAATAGTTGCTCAAAACGCCTCATGGTCATTAGCTGTCCTTCTTTAAAGCGTTCGATAAAATGGATGTCCTTTTTTCTGGAATGCTTGAATAAGGCATTAACGGGTTGGTAATTTTGTAAAACATTCACGCCAGTGCTTAATCGATCATAAAGTTCCACTATTTCCAATAACATGCTGCGTATGATTTCAGATTGCTGTTGCGCCAGCCGCTCGTTGCTTGCGGCAAGTTCTGTTGTGAGCGCTTTATTGTCGTTTTGTACCGTGTCCAGTGCCGCGCTGAGGGTGTCCAGGGTATTTTTAAATTGTCTGGATTCTGCTTTCACTTCTGTTTTTAAACCCGTTAATTCACTGAGCAAGGTATTCAGGTCGGGTTGTTCGCCTGTGGCAAAGGGTTCGGGGTGACTTTGCTCAAGGTATTTCTGAAAGTCTTTCAGTAATTCAGTTTTTTGTGCTTCTGTGGTCATTATTTCTCAGGGCTAACAAGCGCATTTAATAGGCTGGCATCATCAACAGTGATACTTAATATTTTTTTCAGAGACTCCCAATCCGGTGTTGGAGCCTGCTCAGTCTGTAATGCTACGTCAATCAAGCGATTAAAATCAGTACGGGGCAGGGTGAATAAGTCATAACTTACCCGGCTTTTATGATCTTTGATTGCGCTATAAGCATCATGTATCAATTGAAACTGCTGTTGATTATGGTCGGGTGGATTATTTTTAACCTGTTGTAAATAGGCCTGTTTGATTTCAGCGTCACTGGCATCAATTCCAATGCCCAGTATTTCATAAGGTGTTTGCATCAAGGGTTGCCTGGTTAAAAAGGGAAGGGGAAAGGAAATGAAGCGCTATGGTCAGAAATACCAAAAGCCTCAATCACATCATCAACATCGACATCAATATCAATGTTTAATTCTTTTGCGGCTTTAATTATTAGCATGGCAGAAAATATATCAGGGTTTTGCATCATAGCCATTAAAACAGTTTCATTACTTTCAGCTTGTTCCATTAATTCCTGGATAAGCCGGTCGGGTGTTAGCTTTTTCGAAATGGATTCCGCTTTATTACTTATTTCAATGAGAATATTCTCAGGGATGTGCCCAAAAAGGTTCTCCATTGCATCTTCAAAATCTTTATCTTCGTCATCATCAACGCCAAACAATTCTTCAAGAAAGCCCATTCCTCGCTGAGGATGTGCCTCATAATAGCTTTCCAGAAACTTTTCAATCAATAGGCCTGCCTGGTAATCTTTATCCTCTCGGGTTTGAGTCATAGCAAACTGCAAGCGTTGAACCTCCATATAAGAACAGTTTTCGGCATTACCATTGTTATCCGCATAAACGCGATAATACATCCAGATGGGTTTTTTCCATTTGGCTTGGGCAAATTTTGCATAATGGCGTAATAATTCAAAATGGCTAACAGTATCCAGTACTTTACAAAAGCCTAATAACAGCGCCTCATCGTAATCCCGTGCTAACAAAGACTTTTTCAACGGCGCTTTGATTTTATCCAATGCTTTTTTTAAATACTCATGATGGTCGTCATTCGTTGCATATTGGTTTAACTGCTTAATAAGCCCGGTTAATTCCTGTACCGAGAGTAAATGTTCTTTTACAGGCGCTAACTCGCGTAAAATAGTGGCGACAGGCAAACCATTTAATAAGGCTTCCATGGCGCCTTGAAAATGCTTGTTGACTGAATCCTTATGCAAGGTATTGAGCGTTTCGACTATGCGTTGTAAACCCTGCTGTTTATCCTCATTGGCAAAACAAAAGAGTGCGCGCATTAACCGGGTTTGTTGATGGTACGTTTTGCCAATAGTGAGTTTTTCAGCCAGAGAAATTTCTTTTTCTACCAAACGATAGGTTTTTTCTCGCATCAATCGCTGTGCATGGGCTACATGGCTGGAAAACAGGGTTTGTTTGGCAAAGGTATTGAGTGGGTCAATTTTTAATATTTTAGCCGCATACTGGCTGGCTTTTTTATAGGTTTTATTGCGCGTGGCAGCTTTAGTCGCTTGCGTTAATACCTCTACATCTTGCGGAAACTGCTCTAATGTCTTGCTCAGCCATAGCTTATAATCTTTGGCCGTTTCGGGTTGCTGACTATAGTATTGAATAATATACAAATAGCTGTTGCGGTCACTGGCATCATGCGCCAGACTCTGCACCAGTAATTTAGTCCGTTCGGACTTTTCTGATTCCATTGCAGCCATATGACGCAAAATCAGTGCCATTTTTAAGCCATTATCTACTTCTTCATTATCTAAAATAGTAAGACACTTTCTCCAATAATAATCTGCCTCATAACTATTATTATCGTGTTCGGAATGTAAGGCTTTAATTCGATTTTCTTCAAAATCATCAGGCGAACCAAAGTGCTTGTTAAAGTCCTTTTGTCCCGCAGGATAGTTTGCCAATAGAGTCTGGCAAAACGGCTGTGTTAAATCCATGCCCAACAATGAGAGATACTGAATAGCGATATTAAATTGTACTTTGTCAGATAGCTTCTCATGTTGTCGGCAAAACTGCTCAATAAATTCCTGTTGTTTTTTATTCAAGCCTTTTATTTCAGCCACCATGCTACGCTGCAGCGGGCTAAACGCTAGCAAGGCTTGAGCAAGTTCCGCACCCTCCAAAAGACAACTGGTTAACAATCGTGCTGTTTGAAAATAAACTGAATTGACCGGGATTTTAGCGAGTAATGTCTGTGCTTGCTCTACAGAGTTGGACATGACACTAACCGCATTTAAAACCGTTCGAAAATCCCTGAAAGCAGAACGGTAGGGTAATTGTTTTAAAGTCTCATTTAGCTGGGATTGATTGTTATCCTGAAAAGCCTGCAATGCGATTTTTACGGTGTTTAAATGTGCCAAAAGAGCCGAGTCTTGAGGTAAATATTGCTGAAATTCAGGGTGTTTTGTCAGTATCAATAAGCCCAATACCGTCGCTAATGCGGGGTATTTCCTATCCAGTTGCTCTGCTGATAATTGACTGAGACAGGTCTGCACTTTGTTGTGGTTATTGGTTTGTATCAACCAAATAAGATAGTGATCGTATGCCTCATAAGGTGGCTGGCTATGTTCTCTATAATTCTCCCACAAGACCAGCGCTTCTTTATACATGGCTTTTGCTGCGAAAGCGATTGCGCGTTGTACATAACAAAACGCTAACTGCTGGTGCCATTGCTCATTATCAGATGTCTGTAACAATTTTTTATACAACTTAATAGCGTCTTTATATTTACCCTTATTTAACAGGGATAAAGCCTGTGATTCAGGATTGTCCGTTATGGCATTAGAAGCAATTTTCTTTTTCTTTTTCATTTGAAATTATCACTGTTGCTAGAGTTTGTGAAACCTGATTATGAAAATCAAAAACTTATATTTTATCAAAGGGAAAGTAACGACTATAAAACTTATGACTATAACCAACACCTCAGCCAAACGTATAAAGTCAGTTAAATCATGAATTTTTTACTGCAACCTATTGATTTTATTAGACTGAAATCTTTAATTTCAGAACAATGCGTATTAAAAATTAAATTGGCGGAGGTATTGTATAACGACATATTATAACTATAGCTGTGGATGAGAGCATTAATTTTTTAAAATAGAAAAAGCCCCTTTTTTCCATAAAAGTAGCGGTAACGGACAGTAACATATCAAGAATATAAGGCACTTAATGATTTGCTCGAACAGTAAATCAAGATCATAATTAATACCTGCGATTGCCCATTGCGTGTGTGGGTAAAGCGGGAGTTGATACTCAATAATAAAGAAAAGTGCGCACGCTATGGGATAACTACAGAAAGCTAAACTTAATTTACCCCATGAATACTTCAAATAAGCGCGCAGTCGAATTAAAACAAAGCCGATTAATAGCAATGATAGTAACAAAAAAGAGGTGCTGGTACCGATTGCAACAGCCTCGATACCATAACCTTGGTTTAAAAGATACGTATTAATAGCAAGGCTGAAAATAATTGGAATACAGTTTATTAATGCAGCGTGTGTTTGCCAGTGATTTGCAATGATAATGCCACGAATAGGAAAGGTTATTGCCAGAAAAAAGCTGCCTAACAATAAAATCTGCACAGATTGAATGCCCGCAATATAGTCAGGCAAGAATAGCGAGATAAATGCGGGAATGGCAAATAAAGCAATGCCAATGAGTACGGGCATTGTTAAGACACTGGTTTGTAATAGGGGCGTTGCAAGGTAGTTTTCAACTATTTTTGCTTTCGATTCTATGTTAGACGAATTTTCTTTCATCAATAAAGACTCTGTAACATCACGTGAGACACCAGGAATATTGAGTAAAGGTCCAAGAATCATTGCGCCTAATGCATAGGTGAACGGTTACCCTGATTTTTCTACCTGTTTTTTAAAAAGTGTAAACTGGCAAATGAAGGATGCCAATTCCTCACACTTTTAATCACGCCCCTTTATAATCAGTTTAGATAGTTGATTAGCTTTTTCAATTTTATTTGCATTATTTAACTGGATCATAAATTTCAGGGAACGCCTTACAGCTCCACTTGTATGTAACCTTGCTGCTGAAAGAACATAAGCCAGTCCATTTACTTTATTGGGGGGCATATACTGCCCTAAAAACATGTCTTCGCCATATTTCAACATGGCCACACCATTTCCGGCTTCTACGGCTTTTACCAGCCATAGATTAGCCATTTTTATATTACCCACATTTTTAT
>CAYMPX010000125.1:1946-8090 GCA_964392135.1 uncultured Methylomarinum sp. | reverse complement strand
CTAAAGCATTAGGGATAATAACCGGTGGCATTTGTACAAAAAAACCGTGCTCTTGCAAACTAGCGAGCACTTTATTGACATCTTCTCTGGCCAATATGCGCTCGGGGCTTATGTCTAATTCCATAACAAATTCTGTCCGCCCGACACTTTTAAGCAAAGGCTCAGGAATTGCAGAAAAATCATCTTTTTTCTCTAAATAAAGATAAAGCTCATCTTTTTTAAGGCTTTTATAAATAAAACATTGCATTACAATCATCCAGCATATTTTTAACAAAAACTATTTTATACCGTCCACAGATGGAAAACACACCGATAAAACCAGAAAAATTCTTTAAAACTGCCTGTTATTTTGAAGGCTCCCTTATTTTGGTGGCAATTATTTTAGGAATGTTTGCCGATATAGACCCCTTTGAAAATATTCATTTTTCTGAAAATGCAGTGCTTTATGGCTTATCAGGCACCCTGCCTTTATTTATTATTTATTTAGCGATGGAGCAAATGCCCATCGATGCAGTACAAAAAATAAGAAAGATCCTGCTCGAAACCTTAGGTCCCAGTATGCATAAATACAATTGGGCGGATTTATTGGTTTTAGCCGCTATTGCCGGCATTTCTGAAGAGATCTTATTTCGTGGGGTGATTCAACCCTGGATAGAAAATTCATGGGGAATCACTGCCGGGCTTATTGCCAGTAGCATTTTATTTGGCTTAGTACATGCTGTTACCCCTTTATATGCCGTACTTGCAACGGGCGTGGGTATTTATCTCGGGCTATGTTTAGATTACGATACTGAGCGTAACCTATTAATCCCTATTATTATTCATGCCACCTATGACTTCTTGGCATTTTTAGTCATTATGAGATCTTATAGAAGCTCACTAAATAACGAGACTTCTGAATAATATTTGCCTTAACGAAAAAGACCATGTCAAATTATAAACAATTTAAATCAGACCTTACCTTGCACTGGATTGTGACAGGCTTCATGCTATGCATGTTGATTGGCTATAATATTATTTGTTATCTCCTGGCTGCGGACATACAAATCAATATGGCGGAGGAGCAGCGTGTTTTAGTGAGAACCAGTTTTTACGTTATTGCGATTATACTGTTTCCGATGGTGAATTTATTACGCTACATTTTATTGCGATTGAATCATACAATGCCTGGGGATAACTCGGCTAAAAGTCGTTATCTGCTGACGACTATTGTGACATTAGTTTTGATTGAGAGTGTGGGGCTTTTTGGATTCATTATGTTTATTTTAGGGGATGACGTTAACAGTCTTTATATTTTTAGCGTGTTAGGTTTGTTAGGATTGTTTTTACATCGGCCTAAATTACAAGAATATCAGCAGATTATTGAAGCCTTAAGACTGCAGAATTTGTGATGACTGGAAGCGATCTTTAGCCTCGTCTGATTCGTGCGAGGCTAAAGATCGCTTCCAGGTTATTGCTGTTATTTATGCCGCTTCGATCACTTCAAAATCATGGGTAATATCAACGGACTTTCCTAGCATGATGGATGCTGAACAATATTTCTCAGCGGATAATTTTACCGCACGCTCAACCACGGACGGTTTCAAATTTCTTCCTGTGACTTTAAAGTGCAAGTGAATTTTACTGAAGACACTCGGTATAGCATCTACCCGTTCGGCCGTTAATTCAGCGACACAATCAACCACATCATGTCGGCCTTTTTGTAAAATTTCCATCACATCATAAGAAGAACAGCCGCCTACGCCTAATAAAATCATTTCCATAGGGCGAATGCCTATGTTTCTACCACCGTGATCAACAGGACCATCCATCACTACAGCGTGACCACTACCACTCTCTCCTAAGAAGACTCTACCATCAACCCATTTAACAGTCGCTTTCATTATCGCTCTTCCTCACTTAAAATAACTAATTCTACAGCGAGATGACAGATAAAATTGATTTTTTCCGTATAATATTGCACTGTATGCTTCGCACGGTCACGGATATGGATTTTATAGCATGTTTTTTGTCGATAATAGAAAACTATGACCGTGCGTACAGTTATTTTTAGGCGTAACTTCAAAATACTTTATTCTCACAATGAAGTATTAGTACATCCGCTTCCAATTAAACAAGGCACCTTGGCATGACAGTGATTAAACAAAACAATATTCACCAGGAGGCATTAGATCAATTTCTTCATCTTTGCCATACCCGGAGCTACCCCTCTAAAACAAGTATTATCCGTCCCGGTGATGTGGGTGATAAATTATTATTTATTATTGAAGGCTCTGTCAGTGTGAGTGTCGAAGATGAAGTGGGACATGAACTTATTCTGGCTTATTTAAATAAAGACGATTTTATTGGTGAGATTGGTGTATTTAAAGGCAGTGAAACCAGAGCCGTCACTGTAAGAACGCGCGTGCCGTGCCAGTTAGCAGAGATTTCTTATGATCGCTTGAAGCAAGCGCTAAAAAAGGAGCTACTACATCATGCCTCAGATATTCTTTATATGCTGGGTGAGCAACTCTCAACACGTTTATTAATTACCAGCCGTAACTATCAAGACCTCGCTTTTATGGATGTAGAGGGACGTATTGCCAGAACTTTGCTTGATCTCTGCAACGAGCCGGACGCAATAACCCATCCTGAAGGGATGCAGCTACGTATTACCCGCCAGGAAATTGGGCGTATTGTAGGTTGTTCCAGAGAAATGGCTGGACGGGTATTAAAAGAACTGGAAGATAAAAAATTGATTTCAGCACACGGTAAAACGATCATTGTATTTGGTACTCGCTAAGTTGGTTTTTCAGCCTTATTATGCAGAATATTCTTGTGGTATTTACAGGGGGAACCATTGGTTCTATCGCATTAAACGGTACGATTAATACCTCAAGTCAGCAGGGTTATCAATTAATCGACCTGTTTAATAAATCGTATACCGGCATGACTCATCCGTGTTTTAAAACCATTCAGCCGGTTCAGCTGTTAAGTGAAAACCTGCTCCCATCCATTTGGGAAACACTTATACATGCCATTGAAGCAGAAGATATATCACACTATGATGGTATTATCGTAACCCATGGCACAGATACCCTGGCATTTACAGCGGCGGCATTAAGCTTATACTTTCATGCTATAAAAATTCCACTGTTATTAGTGTCCAGTGATTATCCGTTAGATCAGCCTCAAGCAAATGGTTTGAATCACTTTATTTGCGCCGTAGAATTTATAAAACAAAGAAAACAGGCCGGTGTTTTTGTACCTTACAAAAATCACCATTCAGACACTTTAGTCCATTTAGGCTGTCGATTGGCCTCATGTTTACAGCTTAGTGGTGATTTTATCAGTGTGCAGTCTAAGGCTTATTTAAGCTTTAAAGAAGGGCACTTTCAGCAACAAAATAGTATCAAGGGACTGGATTGTAAAAAAATACCGTTAGCAGCCCGGTTCTCTACCGGTATTTTATTAATCAAACCTTATCCTGGTTTAGATTATTCACATTTTTCATTAGACCAGGTTGATGTGGTTTTACATGATCTTTATCATTCCGGGACTGCGTGTTCTTCACCGGACTGGGGAGAAAACCATTCTCTGCTTGCACTGCTAAAAACCTGTAACAAAAGAAATATTCCTCTGTTTATGGCACCCGCGATAAAAAATGCAGATATTTACCATAGCACGCAAATTTTAATTGAGCAGGGAGCAAAAATACTATGGAATATGTCGTTAGAAGTAGCTTATGTCAAATTATTACTGGCTTATGCTAATTTTAATAACGAAGCTCAAATTATCCAGTTTTTAGAAAGCAATATAGCGTTTGAGATGCTTCACTAATCTTTAGTAAACGTAAGAAAGGGTAACCTACATAAATATAGTCAACCCCACCCAGTCTTACCACATCAAATCATCAGGTACTTCATATCCTTGATATTCATCGCCTTCAAGCTCATCCGTTTGTTCATCAAACAATACGATAACCACTTGTTCATTACGTTGCTTAATTTTATTAGCCACTTCAACCGCGACCACCTCATAACCAGCCTTCGATTTAACTATCGCTAATTTACCTGCGGTTATTTTATTGCGTATTTCCTCGCTAATATAAAGGGTTTTAACTTTCTTTTGATCAGTAAAATGATAGGCAATTGCGCTTTCATCACCCTTGGGTAGTTTATTCAACTCAATTAATTGTACAATTTGATTGGCAATTTGTTTTTTTTCCAGCTCTTTATTACGCTGTTGATTTAATGCTTTATCTTTTTCTATTTGTTTGGCTTTGGTTTCTTGTGCCAGTTGCTTGGCTTCATCAACCACCTGAACTTTATTTTTATTGAGTTTCTTAGTCTGCTTTCTTTTTTCTGCTCGAACTTGTTTCGCTTTGTTCGCGTTGCTTAAACCTGCTTTTAATAACTGATCTTGAAGAGATAAATTTTTCATTTTTAAATAAACGTTTTTATGAACTAGTGATGAAATTATGGGATTTCACTATGCTTGTTAGCACAAACTCTGTCAAGCTAAGGCGAAAGATAAAAGTACTACAAGATAATAGTGTCAATTATAATTAAATACCTAGACAGATAAGCCCCTTATTACATTTCCAGCCAGAGCCAGCATGTCCTTTAATCAACTTAATTTATCCGCCCCTTTAATTCAAGCCATTACTGAACAGGGTTATGAGCAACCAACGCCAGTACAGGCACAGGCTATCCCCCTTATTTTACAAGGAAAAGATATTCTTGCAGGCGCTCAAACCGGTACCGGAAAAACGGCGGGCTTTGCTTTACCTATACTGCAGCTTATACACAATCAGGCTTTAGGAAAAAGACCGCGTCCCATTAAAGCCTTAGTTCTTACCCCCACGCGTGAATTAGCGGTACAAGTACATAAAAGTTTTGTCAGCTATGGTAAGCACCTGCCCTTATTCGCTGATGTGGTCTATGGCGGGGTTAATATTCATTCGCAAATAAAACGTCTACAGCGAGGTGTAGATATTTTGGTTGCTACGCCAGGCCGATTACTGGATTTGCTTTATCAACGGAAAGTTGATCTGTCACAGGTTGAATTTTTTGTACTGGATGAAGCCGATCGCATGCTGGATATGGGCTTTATTAAAGATATAGCTAAAATCATTGAGCTATTGCCGAATCAACGACAAAACCTGTTATTTTCTGCCACTTACTCTAAAGAGATTAAAACGTTAGCTAGCCAACTGTTAAATGATCCCGCTGAAGTGACTGTTGCCAAAGAAAATGCAACGGCTGAAAAGATAGCCCAGTGTGTTTATGCCATTAAAAAAGAATATAAACGTGAACTGGTTTCCTGGTTAATTGGTGATGGCAATTGGCTACAGGTGTTAATTTTTGTGCGTACCAAGCAGGGTGCCGACCGTTTATGTAAGCAGTTAATGAAAGATGGTATTCGTTGTGCGGCATTGCATGGTGATAAAACGCAGGGGGCAAGAAGCAGAGCGTTGGAAGGTTTTAAAACGGGGAAAGTCACTGCTTTAGTTGCTACCGATGTTGCGGCACGCGGTTTAGACATTGAGCAATTACCGCATGTGATTAATTTTGATTTACCCGCAGTTGCCGAGGATTATGTGCATCGTATTGGACGGACTGGCAGAGCGGGAGCAGAAGGCGAGGCCATTTCTTTAGTCGCGCCTGAAGAAGCCCGTTTATTAGCCGCTATTGAAAAGTTATTAAAGACTAAAATCCCCAGAATTGCTGATACCGGCTATGAAGCCGTTTCTCTGCTTGTGGATAACAAAGTAAAATCTAAGCCTAAAACAAGATCTAATAATAGAAATAAAACAGGGAATAAAGCAAGGTATTCTGCCAATAAACAGCAGAGGAATAAAGGAAAAGAAAATAGAACCCCATAGGGGCGACGCCTTGTGGCCGCCCTGATACGCAGAAAGGGCAACCATAAGGGTACCCCTTGCATTTCACGGTTAATATGTCCCGTGCAACCAATTTTCCTAGGCGATTTGGGGTTTTAACATGGAAGTGCGACCTACCATAATATCCATTGCTTTAAATAAACGTTTGAATACCGATTGCTGACAATAAGGAATACCATGTTTTTTACAGACTTCAACAACCTTTGGCTGTACATATTGATACTGCTTTAATGAAAGGTCTGGCCATAAATGATGTTCAA
>CAYMPX010000125.1:0-1846 GCA_964392135.1 uncultured Methylomarinum sp. | reverse complement strand
CAAAAAGCGTATCCACATGGGGGTTTTAGATTGTCTTAACCATTCTAAATTATGCTGTAAATGATCGGGATCCAGTTTTTCGCCTAAATTATAATGATGTAACACATCGTGCTCTTGATGCCAGCCAGCAGGGGTAATCCAGTCTGGCCAGTCTATAAAACGTCGCCAGCCTTTCGCAAACTTTTTACTGGAGTAATGGGCTGGTGCATTGTCAAACTTATCATAGCCCTTATGCACAATAGGGTGTGCCATTTGTGTCCAGCGGGTAAAGCTTCCTTGGCTGATTAATAATGCCGAAAGGGGGTTCGGCATTATCCATGCTGTTCCATAACCGAGCAGGGAGCACAGCTTTCCCCAGCGTTCCATTTTTACTAAATGTTTAATATCTTCCTCACCTACACGAGACAAAGCCTGTTGCTGAATCTCATTAAGATCTTTTGCCAATTGTTCCCTATCGACATTGTTGTAACTATTTAAACTCACCTTTTCTCCTACTGTACCTTACTTAAAGCAATCCAATGATTTTATAATTGCCTCGGGTTTTTAAACTAACTGTGACTGTTCGGTTGCTTTTGTTTTCCCAATACCAACCATGTGAACCGGTAAATGGTACGGATAATGAACCACTCGACTGACTCTGTGTGCTTTCTTTAAAACTTTTAAAATAACCATTAGTACTTCCTTCTGGCTCACCATGAAAATCAAAATATAATTTTTCACCTGCTTGAGACTTCCAGACGAACTCAAGTGTTTCGCCTTTCGTAATATGAAACTTATATTCCAGACCTTTTTTAGCGGGAATAGTGATCATCACCGTATCTTGCCATTGCTGTGAGGGTTCATCCGTGGTCTTAACCTCGGCAGGGCAAGAAATAACAGCCGGCTTTTCTGCGGCAGAGGCACTTTGTGCAAGCACAGTCAAGCCCAATGATTTGCCTAAGCCGGTCGGGTCAATATTAAATTCAGCAGGAAGTACAGCAATAATAAAAACAATAAGAGCCAACAGTACTGAAGCAATACATGACCAGATTAATGACTGAGTGGAAGGTTGTGGAATTGTATTTGTATTCATATTAAAGCGAAGTCATATAGCCGGTCATTTGATAACCGAGCAACAGCAAACCGGCGGACATTAAAAGCGTATTTGAAGTAGTTGAAAACGTATAATAACTATTATACCTGCGCCAAAAACCCAACAGGGTAACAATAAACAATAAGGCGATACATTGCCCTATTTCAACGCCGACATTAAAGGCAAGCAGGTTAGTGATTAGATTTTCTTCAGCTAAAGCAAAATCTTGCAATTTGGTTGCCAAACCAAAACCATGAAACAGACCAAACACCAGCACAGCCACTTTAGTATTCGGCTGTACCCCCAGCATTCGCTTAAAGCCCCCTAAATTATCAAAGCCCTTATAAATAATTGAAAAGGCAATAATGGCATCTATTAAATGTGCATTGAGATGAATTTGGCTAAACACACCCAACAGCAGCGTAAGGCTATGTCCTAAGGTAAAAAAACTAACATAAAGTAAAACATCACGACCACGAAACAAAAAAAATATCACTCCGATTAAGAAAAGCAAGTGGTCATAGCCTGTCAGCATGTGTTTCGCACCAATATATAGAAAGGCTCCGATTGCGGCATCACGATTAGTGGTTAAAAAATGTTCTGTACTACTGTCAACACCGTGCGCAAAGCTACTGTTATTAAAGATAAGTAACAATATAATAAAAAACAGGGTCTTTTTTAAGGTCATGATATGAAGCGTTATTGATCTCAGTCTACAATGGATAAGGCAAAATAAAGGGGTATATTCAATAAAAACACAGTTCTTAAAACATG
>CAYMPX010000124.1:3645-8147 GCA_964392135.1 uncultured Methylomarinum sp. | reverse complement strand
CGCGTTGTTGTTTTTGCTGAATGATTTCTGCTTGCCTTTTGTTGATACTGTCCTGGTCTTCTTCATACAGTAATATCGCTTCTTTTGCCGGGCGACGGTGACTGTTAATTGCAACTACTACCAGGCTCCATTGGTAGGGTTCTTTAGTAATGCTTAGCTCCATGCCTAACTTAATCTCTTTGGACGGCTTGCAGCGTTGTCCATTGATATGAACCTTGCCACCGGATACGGCTTCAGCAGCTAGTTTACGGGTTTTAAAAAAACGCGCTGTCCATAACCATTTATCTATACGAATTGAATCTAACTCAGGCATATTTGCTTTGTTTTATAAGGCGTTAAGGTTGGGTGTTTTCAGACCATGCATTAAATCTACCTGCCATGCTGACCGCATGATTATACCTGATTTTATTACGTGCTTCGGTTGCTAATGCCGAACGTCCACCGGTTAAGCAATAGACAATAATATTGGCATCTTGTTTATCTTTAAATGCGGGGATGACTGCTGATTTTAAATTCTAAAACACCACGGGGAATATTAATTGTATTAGGTAAACAGCCGGCGGCATATTCCGCAGGTTCTCTGATATCTACAATGAGACATTCAGAAAGTGAGGCTTGGGTTGTTTCAATATCAATCTCAGAAATAATGTTTTTAGCGGCAGCAACTAATGCCATTACAGTAATAGACATCGCTATTATCCTGATATAAAACAGCTATATTAGCAACAAATACTATAAAAGAGGCGTATTTTTTATTGATTTAGTCTGTTGAGGATGGGATTAGAGTTAAAATATAACTTTATAACAATTTGTTAAATGCTTTTATCTCTTGTGAGTTGCCTTAAGTGTTTAGCGTATTAAATACGGAGTATAGGAAATGAATCTTGAGAAAGTTATTTTTGGTTTTTTTGTAGTACTTGCATTGACATTAAATTTCGGCTTTTTTTTAGGAGAAATGGATAATCCTGCACATCATAATGTGTTCGAGTTGTTTGTTGTGATCGTCGTGAATTTAGTCGCTACCGCTTTGAAATTTGGGGATCGCTCGCAAATTGGCGCTGTTTTATTGGCAACCAGTCTGGTTGCAGATCTGGAATTACTGGCTGCTGCAACGTATTGGACATTTGCTGTGCATATTACGGGAAATGGTCTTACACCGGATGTTATGGCCAGTATTATTTCATTGACCGGCGGCGCTTTGTTAGCTAATGTGATTTCAACTATTATTTTGGTATCGGAAACACTGTTTAATCGATTGTAATGCTAACCTTAATAAGTTCTCTTTTTTATCCCTTCTTCATTTTAATGTTTTTTATAAAATTTTAGTATGGCTGCATCTGTTGATTTAAGTCGCGTTGCCTTTATTGTAATGCGTGAAATGCGCGGGCCCTTGATTGCGTTGCTGTGTGTCTATTCGGTCTCTATCCTGGGAATGGTTTTTATTCCGGGTATACAGGTAGAGGGTGAGACACAGTATATGAGTATTTTTCATGCATTTTATTTCATGACCTATACCGCAACGACAACTGGTTTTGGTGAACTTCCTATTAAATTTAGTGATGCCCAGCGTTTTTGGGCCATGATTTGTCTTTATATTAGTGTGATCACCTGGTTTTATGCCATTGGTACTATTATTCGTCTGATTCAAAACCCCTTTTTGTTAATAGCATTTTCTGAGTGGCAGTTTTCTAGAGGGGTTCAGCGGATACAAGAACCTTTTGTTATTCTTTGCGGGTTTGGGGATACCGGTAGCGTATTAATGCGTGGTTTGAGTGATTACGGGTTTCCTGCAGTCGTTATTGACAATAGTGAAGAGCGAATTAAAGCATTACAGTTGCGAGACTATAAAGTACCCATGCAAAGTTTTTATGGTGATGCCAGTGTACCTAAACATTTGTTGGAAGCAGGATTACGACGATCAAATTGTAAAGCCATTATTGCAGTCACTAATAGTGAAGAAGCAAATTTAAAAATATCCGCTCTAGCACGACTATTAAACCCTAAAGTTGAAGTGATTAGCATGTCTAAGGTTGAGGTGTTTGAAGAAACCCTGGCGACATTGGGCGGTGAGGTACATATTGTTGACCCTTTTAAAACTTTTGCTAAAGTTTTAGCCGCAGCAATGCATAACCCTGGCTTTTATTCGTTAAATAATTGGCTGGTGCGGGATAAAGGCGCAACATTAGAACAGTATATTCAACCTCCTGCAGGTACATGGATAGTTTGTGGTTATGGACGTATGGGACATGAGGTTAACCGGGTTTTAAATAAGTATGGTATTAAAACAGCGGTTATTGACCCGCATGATTCAAAAGAATATGAATATATAGATCATTATATTGTAGGGAGAACAACGGCTAAAACCCTGGCCAGAGCCGGTGTTGAAAATGCCGTAGGTATTTTATCAGGGACAGATGATGATGGACATAATTTGGGTATTTTATTAAATGCACGGTATTTAAATCCTGACTTATTTACTATTGTGCGTCAAAACCGGCATGAGAATGAAGTCGCATTTCGTGCGACCGATGTCGATATGATTATGCAGCCAACATTAGTGGCTGCAAGAAAAATTTTATTTTTATTAGTTGCGCCTTTATTAAAAACATTTTTTCGGTATTTATTAGAAAATACACCGGGACGTAAGGAAGAAATGGAACAGGTTATCGCTCGGTTACGAGACAAAGTAGGTAGCGAAACACCGCATTTAATTACTATTGATTTTACCAAGGAAAAAAGTGAAGCGGTGGTGCAGTTGCTGGAAAAAGGTGAAAAGGTTGTTTTGGGTGATTTGGTCAAGGATCCGAGAGGACGGGATAAGACGTTAGATCTGGTTGTTTTTGTTATTAAGTCAGGTGATCAAGAGATTGTGTTGCCGACAGATGATTATCTAATACAAGAGAATGACCAGTTGTTATTTTGCGGAACAGGTTTGGCTCATCGTTTATTTAATGCAACGATTAATAGTGAATATAAGTTATTTTATATTCAGCATGGCGTTTATATGCCACGAAGTCGCTTAGGTAAATGGATGGTTAATAAAATAGACAAGTCAGGTAAGTTAGCTAAAGGCCACAAATAATGTAACCTTTAGCTTTTAACCTTTATTTGTTCGCGATATATTTTTTAAGTTCCTTGGGCATAGAGAAAACGACTTTTTCTTCAATCCCTTGTATCTCAATAGCGCTATCGCCACCCCATTGTTTTAACTGGTCTATGACTGCATGAACCAGTACCTCAGGTGCTGATGCTCCGGCAGTAACACCTACCGTATTAATGCCTTTAAACCATGATTCCTGCATATCTGCAGCGGTGTCAATCAGGAACGCTGTTTTGCCGAGTTGTTCTGCAATTTCGCGTAAACGATTAGAGTTAGAGCTGTTCGGTGAGCCAACGACTAAAATAACGTCAGCTGTTTCAGCCAGTTCATGTACTGCATCCTGACGGTTTTGGGTGGCATAGCAAATGTCGTCTTTTTTCTGTTCCTGGATATCAGGAAAGTATTTATGCAGCGCATCGACCATAACTTTGGTATCTGTCATGGAAAGTGTTGTTTGAGTGACATAAGCCAGGTCTTTAGGGTTATTCACCTTTAGGTTTTTAACATCATCAGGTGTTTCAACCAGATACATGCCACCTTGATCTGTTAATTTTTCATATTGCCCCATAGTGCCTTCAACTTCAGGGTGACCGGCATGACCAATAAGTATCGCTTCCCGACCGGCTTTGGCATGTTTTGCCACTTGAATATGGACTTTAGTTACTAAAGGGCAGGTGGCATCAAAAACCGTTAAGTTGCGATCCTTAGATTCCTGTTGAACCTGTTTAGATACGCCATGGGCACTAAAAATTAAATAAGAGCCTTCAGGGACTTCACTCACATCTTCAATAAAAACAGCCCCTTTATCTCGTAACCCTTCTACTACTGTTCGGTTGTGTACCACTTCATGACGAACGTAAATCGGCGCGCCAAATGCTTCAATAGCTTGATCTACAATTTCAATGGCGCGGTCTACACCAGCACAGAATCCACGTGGGTTAGCGAGTTTAATTTGCATATCTTGACTTCTTTACTTGGTTAATATGGCAGTATTTTAACTTAACTATGAGTTTGATACGATAATTATTGAAAAGATGAAATGAATTGAAATTGAAGCTTAGGAACTTACCACTTGCCCATTCTAAACGAGGTTCGAAGAATTGAGCAAAATATCAACGGTTACAGCTTGTTTTGATAGAAATATGGCTCAAATTATCCGCATAACACGGTTTGGATAATGTTTGAGGGGGGGGGCTATAAAATAAGCTATTGCCACGTTATTCCTTGTTTCACAAGGCGTTGAGGTCGTTGCCAAAGGACTGAGCCGCCAAATATATCCCCACTGGCAGCGAGGATTAAGTTATTTGAAAAATCGGGTTGCGCTATATAGTCGCAAGCCAAAGTAGAGGTTGTAAGTTAATCAAAGAAATAATTTTATCGAACAAACCTGACCCTGACCCTG
>CAYMPX010000124.1:0-3545 GCA_964392135.1 uncultured Methylomarinum sp. | reverse complement strand
CCTGACCCTGACCCTGTTCACTCAAGCAAAGGTGACCTTCCCTCTAAATCAAGAATTGATAATTTTTAATTTAATACTGAAATTTTCATTTAAATACAGCAGATTGGTATTTTTATGTCGGGCTATTAGTTATACATAGACAATTTCAAGTCAATGCTGACCTTGTTTTAGTGCCTAATCAGTTTGTTTTTATCTGCTGTAATCGTTCTCAAAGTCATTGTTAGTAATACATACAGAGCATACAAAAATTTCGTATCCTATTGATTTGCAATTAATGTTTGACGGGCAAGCATTGACTGGGATTATACTCTTGGTTCACATTTTCTATAGATGTGACTTTACAATAATTATAATAAAAGAGGTTTTACTATGGATTTAATTACAACTAAACTCGGTTTGGAAATGCTATTGAGATGGGGTCATTTCATGGCGGGTATTACCTGGATAGGCTTGCTTTACTATTTCAACTTTGTTCAAACTGAATACTTTAAAGAAGCAGATGCTGCATCAAAGTCTGATGCAATTCAGAAATTAGTTCCAAAGGCTTTATGGTGGTTTCGTTGGGGAGCGATGTTCACTTTAATCACGGGCTTAGGTATTTTCGCTGTTCGAGGCGGTGGTATGTCGATGGACATTTATGTTGGGGCGTTACTCGGACTGTTTATGTTTTTAAATGTCTGGTTAATCATTTGGCCTAATCAGCAAATTGTTATGGCTTCGGTTAAGCAAGTGGCTGACGGTGGCGAAGCTTTACCTAAAGCAGCAGATGCATTGGTCACTGCTGGATTAGCATCAAGAACCAATACGTTATTTTCTATTCCTATGCTGTTTTTTATGGGTGCTTCAGCTCACTATCCCCATAGCTTTAGTTTGTTAGCGTTTCTAATTGCTGTTGTGGTTATTATTGCACTTGAATTTAATGGTGCTTATCCTGCTATCAAGCATATTGATGTATTGAAAAAACTACCTGAGGCCGGAAATATGAAACCTTATGCCAGTATTAATGGTGTTATCTATTGTGGTTTAGGGTTAACGGTTATCTTGTTTCTGATTTTAGATTTATTATAAGTTACGCTTATAGGCTTATGCGGTAGTTCTTCCTTACATGGACTGCCGCACATTCCTAACTAACTATCTATCTCATCAAATTGCAAATCAATTCGGGTTCCACCGCTATTAGATTGAGATAATAATAACCTCACTTGGTGTAAATCTGCAATTTCTTTGACAATGGCCAGGCCCAAACCACATCCATCACTCGAACTACCTGGAATGCGGTAAAAACGTTCAAATATTTTATTTCTTTCAGACTCGGGAATACCCGGTCCATCATCTTCAATACTCAAACACAGCAGCGGCTGATTTGTTAGTCGAACCATTATGTTGCCCTGTTTATGACCATAGGTAATGGCATTGTCTAATAAATTAGCCAGTAATTCCATTAACAAAACCCTATCCCCTTTAACCAAATAGGCTTGCTCAACCGCATCAAAACTTATCTCACTGTTTTTTTCCAAGGCTTTGGGTATCCATTCTATGCACACCTGCTTTGTTAGATCATACAAGTCGATTTTTTCCATCTGATGATAGCCCTCAACAGGATCTGTACGAGCCAAAGCTAATAACTGAGTAATCATATGTGAAACTCTATCTGCACTACTTTGAATTTGTGACAAAGCCGGTCGCATAGTGAGTATATTATCTTCACGCTGCGCCCGCTCCGCTTGTAATTTCAGCCCAGCCAATGGCGTACGCAACTGGTGTGCAGCATTGGCATTAAAGCGTTGTTGAGAGGCTATAGTTGCCGTTAATTTCCCCAGCAAATCATTAATTGTATCCGTTAATACTCTTACCTCTAAAAACACCTGCATTTCAGGAATGGGACTTAAATCACTGGGCGAACGTTTCGAAATATCATCAGCGAGTTTATGCAATGGCGCTAATCCGTGGTTAATCCCTTCAAAAATAAGCAGACTGATAAACAAGGTTAATAGTATTTGTGGTATCAAATCAGCCAGCAATATATCAACCATCATGTCTTGACGTTTATGTAAGGTTTCGGCGACATGAATATACACTTTTTCTGGCAAACTGCCGGGAACCTGTAAAGAAACCATACGAATGGATTTACCTTCAATCTTTGCATCTGAATAGACAGGCTGACCTATATTTATGGCGGTTGATGGCGTTGGCAAGCTCAAATCACCGGCTATCAGCTCCTTTTGTTCGCTATTAATTTTGAAAAAAGTCGTATCAATATCATCCCATTTAAAAATTTCCAGCGCAGCATCTGACAGTTTTACCGAGATACTATTATCAATAACTTTAACTTCCTGTACCAGAGAATGCGCAGAATCCAGTAGCCAGCGATCATAGGCTTTCTCAACATAATGCAAGGTGACAAAATAAGATAACGCGGTTTCTAAAATAATAAAAATAATGACCGGAACAGTCAATCGATAGGCTATTGCTGTTTTTAGGCTGGTGACTTTATTCATCAAGTTTGTTTTCCAATAAATAACCTAAGCCACGGAAAGTCCTGATACCCACGTTATATTGTTCTATCTGTTTTCTAATGCGATGAATATAAACTTCAATGGCATTATCAGCCAGTGCCTCACCATGAAAAGATAAATGTTGGGCGATTTTATCTTTACTAATGACTTTACCTTTCTGCATCATCAAGACTTCCAATACTGCGAATTCACGTGCGGACAGTGCTATCAATTTACCTTTAGCCAGAATTTGCTGATTACGGGTATCTAATTGCAGGCTTCCAAGCTCGATAATATGATTAAAGCCACCGTAACAACGCCGCACTAAAGCATGCAGTCGTGCTTCCAACTCCCTAAGTTCAAACGGTTTGGTCATATAATCATCAGCGCCCAGAGTAATACCATCAATACGATTATTCATATCATCACGTGCAGTCAGAATCATAATCGGTAAGGAATGTTTTTGGCTACGTAGTCTGCGTAACAATTGCAAGCCATCCATATCAGGCAGTCCCAGATCCAGAATGATCAAGTCAAATCCTTGCGCTATTAATAAATGTTCAGCATAAGCCCCTGTTGTGGCTCCCGTTACACAGTAGCCACTATTAGACAGTGTATGGGTAAGACCATCGGCTAGAATTTTATCATCTTCTATTAATAAAATATTCATTTAGGTTGAAAGGTTATTGAAAGCTTTAATTTCTATAATAACAGCTACTTGATACGCTACGACAATAAGGATGCAAGAGCCAGGGAACGGATTTTTAAATTTTATAATGAGGTGTTAGCAATGGGTGTTATTTTTGGAATCATTAATATTATAGTTGCCATTTGGTTTTTCTCTTCAGCAGCTTCTGTAAAAAAACAAGCCGTGATGTGGGCCGCTATTGGTGGCATCTCTTTTCTTATGTTTAAATTCCTGGGTTATTCAATGATAGGGTATCTTCAAGGAGCACTGGATCAAGCTATTATCAGTGATTTAGTCGATCAAGGATATTCGCCAACCGAAAGATCAGTGAGCGCACTTTCCAGTGAAACAGCAGATGATCA
>CAYMPX010000123.1:0-8266 GCA_964392135.1 uncultured Methylomarinum sp. | reverse complement strand
GGCTAGAGGATTATTCTTTAGGTGATCTTTGGCGCAAAAATATCATTTCTGCTAGTCCTATCTATGAATAATATAGAAGTTTATATTGTTGTTGAAGGGAAAACAGAACAGACGTTTGTAAGGGATGTTTTGGCACCTTATATGGCATTGCGAGGTGTTTATCTTAGTGCAATGCGAATTGGTGTGCCAGGGCATAAAGGCGGTAATGTCAGGTTTGAGCGTGCCCAGCAAGATATAGGGCGACTATTACAACAACGCTCAGATATTTATGTTTCCACCATGTTTGATTTCTTTCGGATTGATAGTTATTGGCCTGGGTTAGAGAATATTAGGGATAGGATCCAGCAGGGAATAACGTTTTCTGCTGTAGAAAAAGCAAAGGTTTTAGAGCGAGCGACATTAACTAAATTAAAGGCTCAGTTACCAGCGTATGAAATAGAGAAACGTTTTATTCCTTACATAGAAATGCATGAGTTTGAAGCATTATTATTTAGTGATGCAAATATTCTTGCAGATAAAATCAAGATTTCTGTTCAGAAAATTAATGCAATTCTTGCAGACTACAATAGTCCTGAAGACATTAATAGTGAGTCTTCTAAAGCACCATCAAAACGCTTGGAAAAATGGGTAACAGGCTATAAAAAAGTAATAATGGGTAAGGTTATTTCTGAATCTATTGGTATTGAGAAAATACGTCAAGAATGTTTGCATTTTGATTGCTGGTTGAGGCACTTAGAACATTTAAGTCTCTAATGTTTTGTAAACTGCCCATAACGAAACAAAATACTAGGCAATAGTAATAAATTCAACAGGGTGGATGAAGTCAGCCCCCCAATAATAATAGCTGCCATAGGTCCCATGATCTCTCTACCGGGGTTATCACTATTAAAGGCAATCGGTAACATGGCCAAAGCGGTGACCAATGCGGTCATTAATATCGAAGGTAAGCGTTGTTGTGCACCCAGTACCATGGTTTCCATATTCCATTGTTTACCTTCTACCTCAATTAAATGCTGGTAATGCGATAACAGCATAATACTGTTACGCACGGTAATACCAAATAGGGTAATAAAGCCTACGATAGAACCTATAGATAAGGTCGCGCCAGTCAACACAACCGCAGCAACGCCGCCAATTAATGAAAAGGGTAGGTTGGCTAGGGTAAGTAAAACATGGCGACTGTTACCTATAGCGATATAAATAAAGATAAGTACTCCTGCACTGGCCATTAATGAATGTAAGATAAGGTCTTTTTTGGCTTGTGCTTGTTCGACTGCTGCCCCGGTAAACTCTGGGTAGCTGTTAGCGGAAAAAGCAATTTCATTCAGTATCCGTGTTTTCAGTTCATCCATAAATGAATCCATATCCCGGTCTTCAACATTGCTGGTAATGGTTTGTTTACGCTGAGCCCCTTGATGAAGGATATTGTAGCGACCTTCAGCGTGTCTAATGTCAGCTACTTGGGATAAACGGATTAAGCGACCCTCTTGGATACGAATGGGCAGGTTGGCAATAGCGTCTGGCCGGGTTCTTAGTTCCGGTGCGAGAGCAACAGCAACATTGTAGATACGATTTCCCTGAATATTTTTTCCTGTGATACGGCTTTCATAGGCGATTTGTAAGGTGTTGATTACTTGTGCTGGTTGCAGCCCTGATAAAGCCAGTTTATCTAAATTTAAATGAACTTGCAGTAAAGGCGTCCCCGGGGATGATCTAAGTTGTACATTTTTTGCGCCGTCAATGCTGCGCATGATGTCTGCGGCAAGGTGAGCCTTACGATCCAGTGCATTCAGGTCATTACCATAGATGTTGACCACTACGGGTGAGGTGTAGCCAGAGATAGTTTCATCAATACGTTCGGTTAAGAAAGTATTGGCTTCATATAAAATTCCTGGAAAGTTCGTTAAAATCGTCCTGAGCTGATCAAGTACTTGTTGTTGTTCTGCGCCGGATAGTGGCATAAGACGCACTTCATATTCACTGTAATGACTCCCAAAGGTATCTGCGCCACGTTCTGCACGTCCTGCCCATTGTGAGACAGATTCTATACCGGGAATGCTAAGGAATTGCCGGGTTAATTGAGTGCCGATACGAATGGATTCTTTTAAGGAAGTGCCTGGAATACTGCTGGTATGGACGATATAATGGCCTTCGCGTAATTCGGGTAGAAATTTATTCTCTAAATTTAAAAAGCTAAGCAAGCCGATTAAACAGATGATAATGCTGGTGCTGATAACCGCTTTAAAATGGCTGCTGACCCAGTGTAATGCGGTTTTATAATGCGGTTTTATCCTTCTAATTAATGGGGGATCTTGTGTTTCGTTCAGCGATGCAGAATGCTTGCCAAGAAAGACATAACATAATGCCGGGGTTAAGGTTAAGGCAATCAGCAGTGACATTAATATCGCTAGAATATAAGATACCCCCAGCGGGGAGAATAAGCGTCCTGACACGCCGGATAATGTGAGTAGTGGAACAAAGACTAAGGCAACAATAAAACTGGCGTAAACCACCGAACTGCGGACTTCCATTGATGCGTCATAAACCACCGTGGCAATGGCTTTGGGCTTTGTCAACAAACGATTTTCGCGTAGTCTACGGAAAATATTTTCCGTATCGATAATGGCATCATCTACCACTTCACCCAAGGCAATGGTCAGCCCACCTAGCACCATAATATTGAGATTAACCCCGCTTTCCAGCAGCACGATAATCGCAGTAATCAGAGATAAAGGAATGGCTGTTGCGGAAATGAGCGCGGTACGGAGGTTAAACAGAAACAGATAAATAATCAGCAGTACAAACCCCCCACCCATTAATAAATGTCCTGACAGATTAGATAATGAGGTTTCAATATAATCTGCCGGGCGAAACAGATGGGCGTAGAAATTAATATCCTGTTTTTTAAAGATGCTATCAAATTCAGTTAAAGCGGCTTCAACGTGTTTAGAAACCGATAAGGTATTCGCGCCAAATTGACCAATAATCATCATAACTATGCCCGGTTTCCCTCCTATTTGAGCGGCTCCTATGGGCGGTTCAGCGGCATAAGTAATATGCGTCACATCGCCTAAGGTGATGTTTTTCCCTGCTTGGCGTTTGACGATGAGTTTTTTAAATTGTTCGGGGTTGGTGGGTTGTCCTGAAATTTGCAGGGTGTAGCGTTGGTTGTCATTTTCAATAAAGCCTCCGCCTTGAATATCGCCCGCTTGTTCCGCTGCATTAACAATGTCTTCAACCGCTAGATTAAAGCGATGTAATTGTACAGGATCAATCTGGATTTGTAGTTGCCGGGTTTCACCACCAAAAACATTAACATCAGCGACCCCCGGAACAGCGAGTAGACGCGGTACCAGTGTCCAGTCAACCAGACTGCGTAAATCAAGCAAACTTTGACTATCAGAGCCTAAACCAATGGTTAATACCGTTGCAGATGAAGAGGATAGAGGAACGGCAATGGGCGCTTTTACTCCTTTTGGTAGTTGACCGCTTAAACTGTTTAAGCGTTCGCTGATTAATTGTCTGTTGCGGTAAATATCGCTGTTTTCTATAAAGGTCGCGGTGACGATAGATAAGCCTTGTATGGATTCAGAGCGAATAGACTGCATTCCAATTAAGCCACTGATACGGTTTTCTATTTGCTGAGTCACTAAAATTTCGACTTGTTTGGCTGAAAATCCAGGCGATTCAGTTTGTATTATGACTTGTTTGGGTGAGAATTCAGGGAAAATATCTAAACCGGCAGTGGAAAATTGGTAGCTGCCATAGCAAAGTAACAAAATGGCAACAGCGATCACCACACCGTAAAATCGAATGGAAAAGCGGACTAGAGTTGATAACATAATCGATGTGTTTCGTAGGGGGGTATCCCTTTGAGGTTGCTCTGATACAGGGTAAGGATAACTATAATGAGAAGCAAGAGTGATTAATGCTAATTAATCGTCGTCATCATCTTCAGCAGGAATTTGTAATCTAAACTCATGCGATAACAGCATTTGGGTACCTGTGATTACAATTTGTTCACCGTCTGCTAATTGTTCGGTAATGAAATAACCCTGGGCTACTTTTATAGCTTGGGTAATATTTCGATGTGTAAAATGTTCTTCATCGGTTTTTATAAATACAAAGGCTTCTCCAAGATGCCAGACCAGTGAGGACTCAGGAATAATAATTCCGGTTTGAGTTTGCTGCTGTTGCGGTATCCAGGCAGTAAAACTCATGCCTGCTTTGATTTTTGTTGAATCCGTTATGAATAGGTATTGTAAGCCCTGAGAAAAAGCATCGACTTGGGGTAATATACTAACAAATGAAGCACTTGATGCACTATTGCGATCCCCGGTCGGACTAATAGCAATATGATTGATTTGACTGGGAAGTGAGTTGCCTGCTGCTAGAGTGACTTTTAACAGAGTCGACTGCCCATTAATAAGCGCGTCAAATTGCGCGCTGTCTCTTGCTGTTGCCCAATGTGTTAGCGTTTCACCCCATTGCAGTTTGCTGACATCAATAATTAATTGACGTTGATAGCGCATTTCATGATAGATCGCTTGCTCAGACTGCCATTGTGACTGTTGATATTGTAGCTTTCGTGTTGAGATAGCTTGGTTTTTATGTAAGGTGCGTAAACGTAAAATACTTTTTTCAGCTTGAGTCAACCGTGCTTTAGCACCTGTTTGTTTTGCTTTTGCTGATAAGTAGCGCTGGTGCATCGTTAGCAGGGGTTGAATGCTGATAGCGAGTCCATAGCGGATTGATTCTGCCTGCAATTCGACTTTCTTGAGTTTGAGTGTTTTCAGTCCAGAGATTTTCTGGGCATCCGCATTTAAAAAAACCATCGAGTGACCATGGATGACCTGAGTGGTCTCAGTGTTATCATCATCCACTTGATAAGCGTTGCTATTGATGTTGTGAAATATAAGAAATACCAGCAGACAGCGAACAATGAGATGCTTCATAAAAAGAAAGTGACGATAAGAATAGAAGGATTATACGGAGAGTTTTTGCGCTAAATAAATATTTTTGTTGTTTTTAATGAATAGCAGGTTATCCTTTAGGCACTTTTATCAGATACGAGTCAGCAAATGAGCGAACTGCCAGAAAACTTAAAATATGCTAAAACCCATGAATGGTCAAAATTAGAAGAACAGGGGATAGTCCGTGTTGGAATTACTGATTTTGCACAGGAAGAATTAGGTGATTTGGTTTATATCGAGTTACCTGAAATGGGTCAACAATTCAGCGCGGGTGAACAGTGTGCCGTTGTGGAGTCTGTAAAAACGGCATCTGATTTATTTAGCCCTGTAACAGGCACTATAGTCGCTGTTAATGAGAGTGTTTTAGATGCACCTGAACAGGTTAATGATGATCCGTATGATGTCTGGTTGTTTTGTGTTAAAACCGACACCCCTGCTGAACTAGAGGGTTTAATGGATGCCAAGGCTTATCAGCAAATGATTGCCGACTAGTCAAGAGAATAAAATGACTTTTTACGATGAACAAGGTGTGAAGCGATTTGTTAATGCTATTTTATTTTCTATAGCGGGATTTAAGGCAGCATGGAAGCATGAAGAAGCATTTAGACAAGAAGTTGTTGTCTTTATAGTATCTATACCATTAGCAATAGGGTTAGGGAATAGTAATGTCGAGAAAGTATTGTTGATTGCTTCTGTGGTATTGGTTATGGTGGTCGAATTATTAAATTCAGCTATCGAAACGGTGGTCGACCGGGTAGGCGTTGAGTATCATGAATTAGCAGGAAGAGCGAAAGATATCGGGTCAGCTGCTGTCATGTTAAGCATAGTATTATCAGTGGCTACCTGGTTATCTATTTTACTTTAAAATTAAGAGGAACAAAATGAGCACATTAATCTGTGGGTCTATGGCTTACGACACTATCATGGTTTTTCATGATAAATTTAAAAATCATATTCTGCCTGAAAAAGTCCATATGCTAAATGTTTCTTTTTTGGTGCCTGTTATTCGTCGAGAGTATGGGGGGTGTGCAGGGAATATTGCTTATAACTTAAAGTTGCTAGGTGAAAAATCCTCTATTATGGCGACAGTAGGGCATGATTTTGAGCCGTATGCACAGTGGTTAAATTGTTGTCAGATATCAACCCGGTATATTAAGATCATGGATAATGATTACACAGGACAGGCTTATATTACAACGGATGAAGATGATAATCAGATTACCGCATTTCACCCGGGGGCAATGAATTCATCGCATGAAAACTCGATACCTGTCGATGCAGGGTTTAGTCTGGGTATTGTTTCACCTGATGGTAAAGAGGGTATGCAATTACATGCGAAAGAGTTTGCAGAGCTGGATATTCCTTTTATTTTTGATCCAGGTCAGGGCATGCCCATGTTTGATGGGGATGAATTACTGGTGCTTTTAGACTTGGCAAGCTATGCAACCTTTAATGATTACGAGTCAGAACTGATGCAAGAGCGGACAGGTTTGTCTTTAGAGCAAATGGCAGAGCGTGTTGAGGCATTAATTATCACTATGGGGGAAGAAGGTTCTAAAATTTATACGGGTGGCAAGCGTATAGACATTCCAGCAGCACAGGCAAAAGAATTAGCCGATCCAACCGGTTGTGGTGATGCGTATCGTGCGGGTTTATTGTATGGCATTATGAATGAGTACGACTGGGAAACAACAGGACGCATCGCATCATTATTGGGTGCTATAAAAATGGAGCATCATGGGACACAAAACCATAGCTTTACTATGGATGCCTTTAAATTGCGTTATTTGGACAGCTTTGGGTGTTCTTTGTAATAAGTATGAGAATACTCATGCTCATTTATTATTGATTTAATATTTTGAATTTAACAAATACAGAAAAATTACTCTCTATTATGGCGCAGTTGCGTCATCCTGAAACAGGCTGTCCCTGGGATTTGAAACAGGACTTTTCCAGTCTGATTCCTTATACCATTGAAGAGGCCTACGAAGTTGCCGATGCCATCGAACGTAACGATTTGGATGATTTAAGAACAGAGTTAGGCGATCTTTTGCTACAAGTGGTATTCCATTCCCAAATTGCACAGGAGCAGGGTCTGTTTAATTTTGAGCAAGTGGCTGCAGCCATTACTGATAAGTTGATTAGCCGACATCCACATGTTTTTGAAAATGTGACTTATAGCAATGATGAGGCGCGTCAAAAAGCCTGGGATGAAGCCAAAGTAAAGGAAAGAAAAGCCAAGAATAGATCGGCTGAGAATGAAACTGTACTTGCTGGGGTAGCGATTAATCTACCGGCATTGGTACAGTGTGAAAAAATTCAGAATAAAGCGGCAAATCATGGCTTTGATTGGCCAGAGGTAGAGCCGGTTTTTGATAAAGTGATTGAAGAGTTGGATGAAATAAAACACGCCTGGCAATCAGGTGATCAGGCGCATATTCAGGAAGAAGTGGGTGATTTATTGTTAGTTGCTGTTAATTTAGCCCGACATTTAAAGGTAAAGCCAGAAATTGCACTCAAACAAGCTACTCAAAAGTTCACTAAACGCTTTAATTATATTGAACAGCAAGTTGAATTATCGGGACGTGAGTTACGCGAGTGTGAATTAGCAGAGTTAGATGCTTTGTGGGATGAAGCAAAGAAAGCGCTTAAAGCACGCTTATAGGCGTGCCGTCCTGGTTCCTTATCCCCCCCAACATTCTGTGCGTCAAATTAGCCGCTTCCTGAATATAATTTCTCATATTTTTCAGCTAAGATCTAACAGTGAAACATGGTTGGAATTCACATTTAAAACAGGGGTCTTGAAATTTTGATAATAGAAGAACATAAATGCCTGTGAAAAACTGAAATACCCAGCGAGCCGTTGGATTGGCAATGCCTTTGCCCTTTTGATTGGAAAAGGTTTTCTCTGTTTGTTTTAACGATTCGCGTATACGGTGCTCTAATGCTGCATAAAGCAATAGGCACAGAGTCATAATCATGGTTAGCACCATCACGCGTTTCGGCGACTTTAAAAAAAATTTGAGGACATAAAAACCGGGTCTTTCAAAAATCGAAAACCACGCTCGACTTTTTGTTGGAAGCTTTGCAAAGCTTTTTCAGTATCTTCTTGACAGCTATAGTTTTGATTACATAATTGCTGAAAGCTTTTTTGTAATGCAGTTGCTTGTTTCAGCAGGTTTTTATTGATGGTTTTCATGATTGAATAACACCTTCTTCCGCTGAGTCTTGGCTATTATAGACACCATCGGTGTGAAAGCGAGTCCTGTCAATATGTTATTGCTTAGAAAAAT
>CAYMPX010000122.1:0-8308 GCA_964392135.1 uncultured Methylomarinum sp. | reverse complement strand
ATAATGGGATAAATGTTTACTTGTATTATTTAGGACATTATTCCAATGAGACCAAACAATATGCACGAAAAAAGCTGGTTGAAGATTTAATTGCTGATTTAGGTGAAACGGAAAATACGGCAATTGATATTGAAGAGTTCCATGTTGTTGGCATCGATAAGCAACGTCAGGTGGAGGAACTGGATGTTATAACGGTTTCTGTGCCAGGTGATAACCCAGGGGTAGGTGGTATTCTTGCCGTGGGTTATGCCTCGGGTTATCCTTTAAGTATTCAAGAACAGAGCATTATTCGTTCTTTGCTCTCGGTGATGGTCATGGTGGTTGGCTCAAGTAAGTCATTGAGCCGTTCATTGTCGGAGTTAGAATTTTATGCACAACATGATCCATTAACCGGGCTGCATAATAGACGTTATTATAATGATATTTTAGAATATGAAGTGGATCGTTCAATACGTCATAGGCATGATTTTAGTGTATTAGCGATTGACCTGGATAAGTTTAAGTTAGTCAATGATGGACATGGACATATGGCTGGCGATCAGGTTTTAATTCATTTGGCACAGGTATTGAGAAAAAACCTGCGTAAAGGAGATGTACTGGCTCGTATTGGGGGAGATGAATTTTCCATTATTTTGCCAGAAACGCCCGCTGATAAAGCGACGATTGTTGCGGAATCATTACGTAAAGCGGTGAATGCATATGATTTCTCATCGATTTCCGAGCAAAACCTTGCCATTTATGTCAGTATCTCGGTGGGTATTGCCAGCTTTCCAAAAGATGCGGGTACGATCAGCGATTTAACATCGGGAGCAGACCTTGCGTTGTATCAGGCGAAAGATTCAGGTAGGGATTTTGTTTGTGCAATCTCTTCTGTTGAACAAGGGGTTGATCAATCCAAAAAAATGGCAGGATTATCTCATGTGCTGAAAAAGGCGTTGGAAGATCAGCGAATTGTGCCTTATTTTCAGCCGATTTTTGATTGCAAAACGGGAGAAATTTATTCTTATGAAGCGTTAGCGCGGCTTGAAACCGAAGAGGGCGAAATAATATCTGCCGGCATGTTTATTGAAACAGCGGATAAATATGGTATTAACCTGGCTTTAGATCATATTATGTTACGTAAAGTCACTGAATTTATGGCACAGAAATATACTGAGACGGGAACGATGCCGTTGGTATTCGTTAATTTAACGCCCCAGGAAATACAACATAGAGATATATTGCAATATGCCTCTGATTTATGTAAAAAGCATGCTATTCCGCCGAATAGAATTGTTTTTGAAGTGACTGAGCGTGAAGCGATCGGTGATTTAGCCAATATGCGTAAGTTTTTAACCCAGTTAAGAGAAAAAGGTTTCGCCTTTGCATTGGACGATTTTGGCAGTGGCTATAATTCTTTTCATTACTTAAGAGAATTACACTTTGAATATGTAAAAATTGATGGCGCGTTTATTACTAATATTTTGAATTCAAAAGTTGATAATGCCTTAGTGAATACCTTGAATCAATTGTGTCAGGAATTAGGCATGAAAACGCTGGCAGAATTTGTTGAATCTGAGTCGGTTATGGATAGATTACGTGAAATAGGCATAGATTATGCCCAAGGATTTCATTTAGGCTTGCCGCAAAGTGATTTTGTTGCGCAATTAAGATAAAGTGCTGCGATTTTGACATATCAGCCAGTCCTTAGAATGTATTTCTTGTGAAACTGGCGTTAATTGCGCCTGTAATTTTAATCTCCTTTGGCAATTTCCCGGCGAGTAAATAACGATTAAACAGAGAAAAATAAACCGTAGGGCATACGTGGCTAGTCTGTGTAGTAAATGGTGCTTTAATGCTGGCAGCAGCAGAAACCCGCAGGCAGTAGTGATACATACTTGCTCTTGAGTTATCAGGAATCACCGCTCCTTTAGGTCGGTGAGGACATCAAGCAGTGTAAAAATTAACGTTGTTCATACAGTAATAAACGTGACGAACGGGGTGAATACCCCGTCCTGCCAAGTTCAGTTATTAGTGCCTGATAATTGGTTGTATTCCAGTAATATATAATGTGCTTGCTTTTTATGCTTAAGTTTACCATCATCGCTCAGCAGGAGAAGTCGATGTTCTCCATTAATTGTGACTGGTGTCATTGCTTCGACATTTTTTAAATTTATCATGTCTGGCAGTTTGATGGGTTGAGGCTTATGATCTGGTAGACCTTTCCAATACCATAATTGTGATTTCTTTTTTCCATTTTCTTTGGTTACTTCATTAGCCATTAAATAACCCCCTAGGTACGGGACATAATTTAGAGAACGTAGCCCACCGTTATTAAGATCCAACAAAGTAAGGTCATTGGCAAATTTTGCTGGTTCATTATGCTCAAAAATAGCGTTTGGATTATCAATGGTAATAATGATTGATTTACCGTCAATTAAAGGAGCTCTCAAGCCTATAAGCAGTTTCTGTTTGTCTTTATCGAAACTCAAGGCTTCAATATTTATTTCATTGAAACTGATTTGTTTATCAAAGCTATTTATTAAGGCTTTTTCTAAAACTCCTGATTCTTTTAATTGGTTGATCAATTCAGTGTAACTGCCAACATCAGTGACATTATTATCTTTAATCTTGAAGCGGATTAATTGTTCTCGGTCTTGCTTGCGTTTCCCTTTTTTAGTACGCGAGTGAGAGGTAATGATATAAATATATCCGTTTGAATCGATGGCTATGCCTTCTAAATCATTGAGTCTTGTTTTAAATGAGGTCAGTAAAAATATACTCAATAATGGATTTTCCTGGAGATTTCCATCTGAACCAAACTCGGCAATACTCAGGGCTCTAGTGGGCTCATCTTCAACAATGAGTAGCCTGCCATCTGTAAGCTGTTGAGCAGCTGATGGTCCATAAATATCCTCAAATTTAGAAATACTGACACTCATAAGGTGTGCTGGTATTCCACTGGTTACAGGGGGCAATAAATGATCATAAGACTTAACGCCTAACATCACTAGAATGGATAAAATAATTCCCCAGCGAAAGACAGAATAAGAGATACGCAACATCCTGAATTTTCTATCAGTCATTATACCTAGCCAATACAGTTGATCACTCATTTTTTCGTAAATCTGTTCTTGATCACCTAATAAATCATGCATGCGTGTCAAGTATTCAGATTTGGACAGTTTGGCTCTATCTTCGTAGATCAGGATATTGGATTGTCCATCGATAAAATTTTGATTAGACATAATGTGACTCCTAAAGCTGCTAACATTAGTTTTACCTTTAAAAATATCTCTAATCCAGACCGTTATCCGAGTATAAATGGGAGTGGCATCCGGTGAGGCGGCGCTCAGCGCAAAATAGATTGAGGTTGCTGAGGTAAATAGAAATAATATCGCAGGCATAAAAAACAAGGGGGTTGAAGCATAAATAAAACCGCCTGAGATCATCAATGCAGAGACAATAAAACCATTTAGAGAAATCATGATATTGGCTTTTGTTGCCGCCAATGTCAAGAGATCCAATTCCGCGCGGTAGGCATTTCGGAACAGGGTTTCTACTCCCTTGGCTGAGCCAATCTTTTTGTTATCTTGGTGATTTTCGGATTTATGTTTGCTCATTTGTGCGAAATATGGGAGATTCTTTGGAATGACAGTGCTTTAGGGCAAAGAGTAACTATATACGATCATATCGTGCTGCATTCTGTTCGTAAGCTACAAAGTGTAAACTACTTTTCTACAATTATGAAAAGTTTCCAATTTCTGACTGATAAAATCTATGCTTAATGATTCTAGTATGCTATCGTTCAGCCCTTTTTCTAAAGCTGATAAAATCCCCATTAAGTAAGCTTGGTGTTTATTAAATGGCTTCTATTCTTATCGCTTGATTTTATCATGTTTAATGGCTATGGTTTTTGGTAGATCATCGGTAATCGGGTCAACAACTACCAAGGCATTATCTTTTTCCAGTGTGATCTATATTATTTCTGAGCTAACCTGGCAGCTGAACAAAAATAAGCCAGTCGCTATAATGTGCTTCATGATATATCCTGTGCAATAGTTATGACAGCGTATCAAGATAGCATTTTTCAGTGTATAGCTAGAGCAGTCTCAGAAAATAAGGAAATTTTCCCGATGAGTTTACGTTACCAGATTAGTATCAGAATTTTATTAATTTCGCTGTGTATCCTTTTTCTGGGAGGGTCTATTGGTATTTGGCAAGCACGGCAATCAGTGAGTAAAGAAGTGGATTCTTCTATCAATTTGGCGTTACAACTGGTTAGGATAGGCATTGGTAATAACAAAACTCATCAGACAGACTGGATGTTTCGATTAAGTAGCCTGGAACAAACACGGCACTTAAATATGCAGATAAAAACACCTTCCGGGGAAGTAGTGAACATTTCTCATCAGCTCTCACGGGATGAGCAAGATAAAACACCTCCCGACTGGTTTATTAATTTAGTGGTCAGTGAATACCCAAAAGTAGAGTATTCGATTGATACCTTTAACAACAAAGAGTTAATACTCATTATTCAGGCCAACCCAATGGATGAAATTGTAGAAGTCTGGCAGGAAAGCATTGCTTTTTTTGCCACACTGTTGCTATTGGTTTTACTGATGTTTCTTTCTGTTCATCTGGTGTTTGATAAAACCCTGCAGGAGATTAAATCTATTGTCAATCATCTTAAAGGAATTGAAACAGGAAACTATCAGAAAAAATTAGCTGGTTTTTCTAGTCGGGAATACGATGACATAGCCAAAGCAATTAATCATATGACTGATGTGTTGGATAGCACAGAAAAACAAAACAGGGCATTAACTCAGCACTCTCTAGAAATCCAGGAAGAAGAAAGGCAACATTTATCTCAGGAATTACATGATGAGTTCGGTCAATCACTGACGGCGATCAAAGTTATGGCAGTGACTGCGGCACATGAAAAAGCAGACACCCAAAAAATCACTGCATCCATAATTGAAATTTGCGACCATTTAATGACCGTTGTTCGCTCGATGATGAAGCAGTTACATCCTTTAATATTGACAGAACTGGGTTTAAAAGCCACGCTGGAAGATTTACTTCATCACTGGGAAGTCAGAAATACACCAACTGAGTTTATTTTGCATTATGATGATGCAGTCGATCAGATAGAGCGAACCACCGTGATACAAATATTTCGAGTGATTCAGGAAAGTCTGACCAATATTATTCGTCATGCAGAAGCCGGTCAGGTAAATATCAGCCTTCAGATCAAGCCTGATTCAGATATGCTGATTTTATCAATTACTGATGACGGGTTAGGTTGTGATCTTGAGCAGATAACATCCGGGTTTGGGCTATTAAGCATGGACGAAAGAATAAAACTATTAGGTGGAGATTTTAAAATACAGTCTCAAGTCAACAAAGGTATGCAAATTAAGGCACAAATTCCCTTATTATGAACAGTAAAATCAAAGTTTTGCTAGTCGATGACCATGCTGTGGTAAGAGCGGGGTTTAAGCTATTGCTAGCCACTTTATCCAATATAGAGGTGATTGCAGAAGCAGAGCGTGGCGAGCAAGCCATTCAGCTTTATCAAACCCGTCAGCCGGATATTATCGTGCTGGATTTATCCATGCCCGGTATCGGAGGCTTGGAAACTATCAGACGCCTTGTACAACGGGATGAAAAGGCTAATATTCTGGTATTTAGTGTACATGATGAACAGGTCTATGTTAATCGTGCCCTGAATGCTGGCGCTAAGGGCTACATTACCAAAAACAGCGCTCCCGAAATTTTAGCAGATGCCATAGTGAGCATTCAGCAAGGACAGCGTTATGTTGAGTACGGGCTACTGAATAAAACCAGTGATAAAGTCTCAGAGCATGATTATCAAACCATCATACAAACATTCTCGGCGCGAGAATTTGATATCTTCCGCTTATTGTCCAAGGGCTTAACGGCACACAAAATAGCCGATGAATTGTGTTTAGGCTATAAAACGGTAGCAAACTACGTCACTCAGATTAAGAAAAAACTACAAGTATCCAGCATTGCTGAATTAGCGCATATTGCAATATTGCTAGGGATTATGAAGTATTAAAAGGAAAAAACCGGTATTGGAGGATTGTTCACACACCGAAAGATATACTGCCTATAGTAAATAATGGTGACTTAGGAACGAGGATTCGGGTATTATCAAATTCTCGTTCCTTATCTATCCTTTATTGCTTTGTCTTTCTGTTTATCTCTGCACAGGACTCGGGGATATGCAGCGTTGATTCGTGGAGACAAAAAAACGTTAGAAAATATTGAGTACCTTTCATTTTAACCCCAAAGTAGCTTGCACTTTTCAGGTGAGAAAACAGCACCCATTGCAGGATGTGCTGAGGTACGAAGCGCATTAGCTAAGGTTGGTTTGATGCGCCTCCTGACGTCGGTACATCCTACAGCAATATAAAGTGTAAATTGGAAAATGAAGGATGCCGAATATTGCTTTATGTGAAAAGCAAACTACTCTTTTTTATCTTTGTCCAAAGAATGCACTAAAAAGCGGCATTTACCGCCCCCTTTCGCCATGCAGCAGGTATGTTCAATTTTACTATCAAGAAGAGATGACAAGAGTGATAAGTCCATTTCACAGACTTCAGGATCGCTTTTAGCTAGATCATGAAAGACACAATTATAAGCATCAATTATTAAATTTTCGTCTGGCCCTCCTTCTGATAACTGCGTTTCGTATCCCAATTCCTGCATAATTTCAGCAGTCATTTTAATTTTTTCATTAATCGGTTTGTTTTTTAAAGCATCTTTTCTGGTTTCCGCAAGTGATACACCAAGCTCTTTCAGGTAGAGAGTGAGTTCCTCGGTACCTAATTTTTGTTTAATCAGTTTGACCAGCATTTCAGCAAAAAGGCTGTAGTGTTTGGGGAAGATGTGGATTCCTTTTTCCGTTAAGACAAAGGTCGTTCCTGGTCGTCCGCCAGTTTGTTTAGAGGCAGACTTCATAACCAAGCCATCCCTTTCAAGTACGGTCATGTGTTGGTGTATTGCACTTCTTGAAATTTCTAAACGTTTAGAAAACTGATCAACAGTCATGCCCTCTTTTTCTTTCACTAAAAAGCGCAGTATTTTTTGTTGAGTGTCACTAAATCCTATTATTTCCATGCAAGCTGTCTTTTTTAATGATTTTAATTTCGTAGGAAGTAACAGAAAGTTACTTTGCTACCTGTTGATGCATAAATCATAGCACGGTTAGAGGCAGATCACGCATGACGTTAAGCAAAATCCAATTAAAGTTTGTTATGTTAATTATCTTTATACAGTTAATTATTGACAAAGTAGACAGTAAATTATATCCTTAGTTCCACATTACACATTAATGTCAATCGTAATCGTTTAACTGGAGGGGGGTAATTAGATGAAATTTAAACAATCAGAAAATAGCAATGGTCAGATAAGACTAAACAAAACAGTTTGTCTTTTTGTGATGTGTTTTTGGGTGACCTGGGTAGAAGCAAAGCAGCACAAATTTGAAATGACAATTGACGAAGTGACGATTAAAGTTGCACCTAAATTAGATTACAAGGTATTTGCTTTTAACGGTCAGGTGCCTGCACCATTAATTCATGTGAAAGAAGGCGATGATGTGGAAGTGTTGGTGACTAATAATACATCTACCCCACATACCATACATTGGCACGGTCTTTATCAAACCAATAACTGGCGTAATGATGGAGTTCCTGGCGTAACACAAAATTCTATTGAAGCAGGTGATAGCTACACATATAAATGGAAAGCGGAGAAGACAGGGAGTCTCTGGTATCACTGTCATACCAATGTGAATGAACACGTTGGTATCAGAGGGATGTGGGGGCCTATTATTATTGATCCCATTAGCCCCACTGCATTGGAAAAAACAGTAACTAAAGATGTGATTTTAATGTTCAGTACATGGGAATCAAGTAATGCAGGTAAGTTTGGGCAAGGAGGAACACCTGCTGATTTGGTAGATTATTTTTCTATTAATGGCCGTTCATTTCCGATAACACAGCCATTACGAGTTAAAAAAGGCGATGTGGTGCGTTTTCGCTTGTATGGAGCGGGTGGGGCAATTCACTCTTTTCATCCTCATGGACACGATATGTTGGTTACGCATAAAGATGGCTTACCTCTGGCTCAACCTTATGAAGTGGATACTTTATTGATTGGCCCAGGGGAGCGTTACGATGCAATTATCAAAATGAATAACCCAGGTCGCTGGATAGCGCATGATCATGTTGATACGCATGTTACTAATGCAGGTAAGTTTGCTGGCGGGGCAATTACTATTATCGAATATGACGAT
>CAYMPX010000121.1:0-8352 GCA_964392135.1 uncultured Methylomarinum sp. | reverse complement strand
CTGCCTGCTAATCCTTGACCAATAATGAGGTAGTCTATCTTCATATAGGTTTGGGTTTATCCACTATAGAGCGAGCTATAGTCCACTCTATAGCGAGTGGAAATACTATTTAGCTGTCAGAGGAGGTTGAGAAAACTGAATGCCTTCCCAGCCATATTGCATGAAATTTCTAATGTTTTGGTGGCTAGTACCTGCCGGATCCTTTAGAACCTCTTTTGTATAAAAATCACCAAATAAAGCAAGTGTTTGCTGTGAGTTGAGTTGGTTGATCCGGGCAAATGCAAAGATTTTACATGAACCTTCATTACTTCCAGCAGCATTAACTAATTGTTGTTCATTTAGACCGTTAGTGAACTCAGCGGGGATATAGTGATAATTGTCAGTAATAATTGAAATCGTTTCATTAAAACTGATTTCTTCATTGTTTTGTAGTTTTTGTAAGAATGCTGTAAGTGACATATTTAAAGGTATGATGTGTTTTTGTTAATCGGGGGATTATAAACTCAGTGTACAATATGCAACAGTATAAATTCCGCATCTGTAACCGCGCGAAGTATATAAAACAAAATTAAGATATGCTGCCTGAATGAAGAAATACCCGTATTATTATTTTTTGCCTCTTTTGTGCTTGTTGAATGCTTGTGGTCTGGTTGAAAAAACCTTTAAGCCAAATAATACCGCTGAATATGCCGAGTTATTATTTAAACGGCAAAATTTGCTAACTCAGCAGTTAATGATGCTTTTTGATGAGGACTTTACCGAGGCTGAGATTGATATACTTTCACAGGCTGAATTAGAAATGCATGATGCTTGCCGTTTACTTAATGAATTGGCAAATCGTGAGCTTGAAGGAAAAAAACTGAGTATTTTTTTTAAAAAAAGGGTACAAGGTAGTTTTAATCGTTGCGATGAATCAGTGCAACGGCTGGAATCCATTTTAATGAATATGGATTCCATTGTAGAGAAAACTTTCTGGTTTTAATTTTTAGGATCCAGAATCGTATTTTGTGCGGGTTTGGTATTATCTGTGTCAGGGTAATCCTGGGTATAGTGCAACCCTCTACTTTCTTTGCGTAATAGGGCGCTACGAATAATTAACTCAGCCACAATCACTAAATTGCGGAGTTCGAGTAAGTCACTGGTGACTTTAAAGTGACTATAATATTCTGCAATTTCACTTTTAAGAATTTCAAGGCGGTGCATTGCGCTATTTAAGCGTTTATTAGTTCGTACTATGCCAACGTAATCCCACATAAAGCATCGTAACTCATCCCAGTTATGGCTGACCATAATTTCTTCATCAGAATCACTGACTTGAGAATCATCCCAGTCGGGTAAAGTCGTCGGTTCAGGTAAATGGGGTAAGCTTTTAGAAATGTCTTCTGCGGCTCTTTCAGCAAAAACCAGACATTCCAGTAAAGAATTGCTGGCCATTCTATTAGCACCGTGCAAGCCGGTGCAAGCGACTTCACCTATGGCGTACAGCCCTGGTATATCAGTGCATGCATTAAGGTCGGTTAGCACGCCACCACAGGTATAGTGTGCAGCGGGAACGACGGGAATGGGTTGTTTAGTGATGTCGATGCCTAAAGAAAGACATTGTTGATAAATAGTGGGAAAGTGTTGTTTAATAAAGTCAGCGGGTTTGTGGCTAATATCCAGGTAAACACAGTCGATACCATGTTTTTTAATTTCATTGTCAATCGCTCTGGCGACTATATCCCTGGGTGCCAGTTCTTTTTGCGTATCATAGAGCTGCATGAACTCAGAGCCATCAGGCAATATGAGTTTTCCGCCTTCTCCACGGACGGCTTCACTGATTAAAAAAGAATGCCCTTCTGGATGATAAAGGCAGGTGGGATGGAATTGCATAAACTCCATATTGCTAACGCGACAACCTGCACGCCATGCTAATGCAATACCATCCCCCGTAGATATATGCGGGTTAGTTGAATATTGATAAACTTTACTTGCGCCACCTGTCGCTAAAATAATGATTTTAGCGGCAATTGATTTTACTTTGTTGCTTAATGTATCAAACACATAAGCACCTAAAACACGTTGCTCAGAACCTTGTTGTTTGTCACGGATAATTAAATCAATGACATTATGATTTTCCAGTAAAGTAATGTTCGCATGTGCTTGAGCGCAGTCAATCAGCGTTTCTGAAAGTACTTTTCCAGTCGCATCTGCAGTGTGTACAATACGGCGGTGGGAGTGGCCGCCTTCACGATTTAAATGGAAAGAGGTTTTGCCGTTTTCTGATTGTTGCTCAGTAAATTTAACACCTTGTTGTTTTAACCAATTGATATTATCTTTACCTTGGGCGACGGTTACCCGTACAGCATCTGTGTCACATAACCCGGCACCTGCTTTTAAGGTATCTTTAAGGTGTGATTCAATGGAATCCTTTTTATCAAGGACGGCTGAAATTCCACCCTGAGCATAATAGGTACTACCCGAGGTAAGGGAAACTTTAGATAAAACTAAAATATGGGCGTTATCAGCAAGTCTTAGTGCTAAACTAAGACCTGCTCCACCGCTACCGATGACTAAGACATCGTAGTATTGCTTTGGAGCCGTCATACAGAGATTAAATAAGGTTAAAGTGCTTGAAAGTGAGGGTGAATATTAACATATTAACGATTTTTTTTGAGTTAATAGAACTAATGAGGTTTAATCCTGTCTACAAAAACACAAAATAGAGCCGTGAAAGAATCATCAGGGAATAACGCAGAGTTAGATAAAGAATTAGTGCTGAGAGTACAGCAAGGGGATAAATCTGCCTACGATTTGTTAGTCATTAAGTATCAACATCGAATTATTCAATTAGTTAACCGTTATGTAAAAGACCCAAGCGAAGCACAAGATGTTGCTCAGGAGGCTTTTATAAAGGCTTATCGTGCATTGGCTAACTTTCGAGGGGACAGTGCTTTTTATACCTGGTTGTATCGGATAGCAATTAATACTGCTAAAAATTATTTATTGTCTCGAAACAGGCGGTATTCTGATTATCAGGTCGATGTACAGGAGGCTGAGCAAGTGGAGAATGCGCCACAGCTCAAGGGGATGGATACGCCTGAGTCTTTGTTGCTGAATGATGAAATTGTTGCCGTTATTCGAGAAGCGATTGAAAAACTACCGGAAGAGATGAAGGTGGCAATTATGTTACGAGAATTTGAAGGTTTGAGTTATGAGGAAATAGCACAAGCAATGGAATGTCCTGTAGGAACCGTACGTTCTCGTATTTTTAGGGCGCGTGAAGCCATTGATGAAAAATTAAGTCCATTACTTAATTAGAGATAGGTATAGATGAATAAAGAAATGAATCAAAAAATTTCGAGATTTTTAGATGGTGAGTTGAGTTTGCAGGAATTAGATCAGGTGTTGTTAGAGATTAAGCAGCAGCCTGAGTTAAAAAATACCCTGCAACGGTATCAGGTGATGAGTCATATACTGAAAAATGATGATATCACTATCGCTGATAATAGTTTTTTAGCAAAGGTACAACAGAATGTTGAGCAAGAGCCTCATTATTTTCTACCAAAGCAGGCGACTAAAGCAAAATATCCCCGTATTTGGAAACAAGTGCCTCTAGCTATTGCTGCGTCTGTGGCTATTGTGGCAGTGGTTTTTTCACAAATAAGTAATTTTCAAAGCCCGGTGTCTCCAGAAGTCATTGCACAAGCGACGGTGACTGAATCTCAAGCGCGGATAAGAAATGAATTGCAGCATGAACGATTAAAAGCGTATTTGAAAGCACACAGTGATGATTTATATGCCGATGGGGCAGTGAATTTTCGCTCTTATGCGCATGTAGTAAGTTATGGACGGGATTCATTGAAGTGATATTGCGTTCTATAGTGGTTTTTTTTCTAGCGATATCGACTGTTTTTGCTGGTGAGCAAAATATAAATGCGCAACAATGGCTGGAAAAAATGAGTCTGGCAATGAAGCGGCTTAATTATCAAGGTACCGTGGTTTTTTTTAAAAATGGTCAGCTCAATACCATGAAATATTCTCATACAGTGAGTAAAGGTTTAGAGCAGGAGCGTTTATTATCGTTAAATTCACCGCTGCGTGAAATTATCAGGGATACTGAGAGTGTTTACTGTGTTTTTAAAGAATCTGCAAAGGTAGTGATTAATCATCATCCGGTCAGTAAATCATTTATTGTTGATCTGCCGGATAATTTTTCTGCGGTAAGGTCTTTTTATTACTTTGATCTACTCAGTGATGCGTCAGTGGCAATGCATCCTGCTTATGTTGTTTCAATTAACTCAAAAGATGACTATCGATATAACCGGAAAATATGGATAGATAAACAAAGCTTATTACCCTTAAAAGTAGAAATCTTTAATTTAGCCGATACAGCAGTGGAACAAGTTGTTTTCACTGATTTTCAGGTTGGGCATTCGCTTGGGCTTGTAAGCATGGATGCCAAAATAGATGATTCGAACACTAAATATATTCATCAATCAGTAGCATCATCTATTGATGATGCGGGTTTTATTTTGCAAAATATACCCCCAGGGTTTAAGCCGGTGTTTTTTACTCAAATGAAAATGGATAATTCGCAACTGGCGGTTGACCATTTATTGTTAAGTGATGGTTTTTCATCGGTCTCGGTGTATCGAGAGTCAAAAACAGAGGATACTCAAGTCGGATTGCAAACATTAGGAGCGGTTAACTCATTTACCCATATTATGGGTGACTTTTACATCACCGCAATGGGTGAGGTGCCGGCAAAAACAGTTCAGTTTATAGCGCAGGGTGCTAGATTGCGTTGAGCGTTTTGCTTTTCCTTTTTATGTGGGCTGGTAATGTAATGTGCTACTGCCTTCTGATCCTGAAGCTGCCTTTCAATAAACTAAATCCTGAATCCGTAACCTCACTACTACGGCACAAAACCCAAATTCTTGATTCCACAGTGCTTACAGATTATTGCTGCTGTGAAGGCAATATTTGTACCGTATTAAATCTATGGATTCAGGTAAATAATTCACTTATTTTAAATTAATAACTCGCTTTAGAGTATGGATGGAGATTGTATGCTCAAAAATATGATGGTATCTGTTTTTATATGGCTATTAATAGCGCCTTCGACTTATGCCCGGTTACCCGATTTTACTGAAATGGTTAAAGCGTATGGTGATGCGGTGGTTAATATTAGCAGTACGCAAAAAGCCCCTGATTTTACTAAAAATTTTTCTGGACAAGAAATGCCTGAGGGTATTCCTCCGCAAATGGAAGAGCTATTTAGACACTTTTTCAAACAGCCTGGTGGTGGATTTCAACCAAGAGATACTAAATCACTGGGGTCGGGTTTTATTATTTCATCGGATGGTTATATCTTGACTAATCATCATGTGGTGAAAAATGCGGATGAAATTATTGTTAAATTAAAAGACAGACGACAATTAATTGCCAAGCTGATCGGTTCTGATGAAAAATCGGATATTGCATTGTTACAAGTGCAAGCAACAGATTTACCTGTGGTAAAAAAAGGCTCATCAAAGCAGCTACAGGTAGGTGAGTGGGTATTGGCTATTGGTACGCCTTTTGGTTTTGAACAGTCAGTCACTGCAGGTATTGTCAGTGCTAAAGGACGGAGTTTACCTGGAGGAAATTATGTGCCTTTTATTCAAACCGATGTGGCTATTAATCCTGGGAATTCGGGGGGTCCCTTATTTAATATGAATGGCGAAGTGGTCGGCGTTAATTCTCAAATTTATAGTCGTTCAGGAGGATACATGGGCTTGTCTTTTGCCATTCCCATTGATGTGGCGATGAATGTTGTCGAACAAATTAAAACCAAAGGCTCGGTGGCGCGTGGTTGGTTAGGGGTACAAATTCAAGATGTGACCAGAGAGCTGGCTGAATCTTTTGCTATGGATAGACCTTATGGTGCGTTAGTTGCCAAAGTGATAGCAAATAGCCCATCAGAAAAAGCAGGCTTGCAGATTGGTGATGTAATTATTGAGTTTGATGGGCATGAAATTGATACATCGTCTGAATTACCACCTGTTGTTGGTATGACAAAGGTAGGGGAGAAGGTTAAGGTTAAAATTATTAGGGCGGGTGATAATAAAACAGTCAAGGTTATTATCGGTTTATTGCCTGATGACGTATCAGCAAGTGCAACGGCAGCACCTGAAAAAACACTTAATCGATTGGCTATTGTAGTTACCGAGCTTACTGTGGAACAGCGACAACAGCTGGATTTATCACAGCAAGGCGTGCTGGTTCAGCAGGTTAAACAAGGCCCCGCGTTAAAAGGAGGAATACAGCAGGGTGATGTTATATTAAGAATCCAGAATAATGTTGTTCGAGGACTTGCTGATTTTGATAAAATGGTTAAAGAACTTCCTGCTGGTCAATCGGTTGCTATTTTAATTCAACGTCGCGGTAGTCCGGTTTTTCTGGCATTAAAAATAGATAAATAAACTGTGGAACAAAAAAACATACGAAACTTCTCCATTATCGCGCATATTGATCATGGTAAATCAACACTGGCAGATCGTTTTATTCAAATTTGTGGTGGCTTGAGTGCCCGTGAAATGGAAGCTCAAGTTCTCGATTCCATGGATATTGAGAGAGAACGTGGAATTACCATTAAAGCGCAAAGTGTCACGCTGGATTATAAAGCCAAAGATGGAGAAACCTACCAGTTAAATTTTATTGATACGCCCGGGCATGTGGATTTTTCCTATGAAGTTTCCCGTTCATTGGCAGCGTGTGAAGGTGCCTTATTAATTGTTGATGCGGCACAAGGGGTAGAGGCACAAAGTGTGGCAAACTGCTATACCGCGATTGAACAAGGCTTGGAAGTTGTTCCTGTGCTTAATAAAATAGACTTACCTTCGGCTGAACCCGAACGGGTAATTGCCGAAGTGGAAAATGTGATTGGTATTCCCGCAGATAAGGCACTTAAAATTAGCGCGAAAACCGGGTTAGGTGTTGAAGATCTGCTGGAACAGTTAGTTGAATTGATTCCGCCACCCGCAGGTGATGAGAATGCACCGTTACAGGCTTTAATTATTGACTCCTGGTTTGACAATTATTTAGGTGTGGTTTCATTGGTCAGGATTGTTAGCGGTAGTGTGCGTAAAAAACAAAAACTGACCGTGATGTCGACAGGAAAAAGCTATCTGGCAGAAAAAATAGGTGTTTATACCCCTAAACAGAAATATACGGATGTTTTGAATACCGGGGAAGTAGGGTTTATAGTCGCGGGTATCAAGGATATTTATGGCGCGCCGGTTGGAGATACCATTACCTTAATGGATAACCCGGCAACAGAGGCATTAGAGGGGTTTGAAACGATACAGCCCCGTGTTTTTGCCGGGCTTTATCCGGTAAGTTCTGATGACTATAATAATATGCGTGAGTCATTGGATAAATTACGCCTGAATGATGCCGCTCTTAATTTTGAGCCGGAAAGTTCGCAAGCCTTAGGCTTTGGTTTTCGCTGTGGCTTTTTAGGTATGTTGCACATGGAAATTGTGCAAGAGCGTTTAGAGCGCGAATACAATATAGATTTAATTACCACGGCTCCGACTGTGGTTTATGAAGTGGAAGTGCATTCGGGTGAAGTGTTAATGGTGGATAATCCTGCCAATTTACCCGATTCCGGTAGCATTAAAGAAATTAGAGAGCCGATTATTTTGGCAAATATTCTAGTGCCACAAGAATATCTGGGTAGTGTGATGGGTCTGTGTGTTGAAAAACGCGGGGTGCAAAGAAATATGCAGTATACCGGTAGTCAGGTGACATTGAATTATGAACTGCCTATGAGTGAAGTGGTATTGGATTTCTTTGACCGTTTAAAATCAGTCAGTCGTGGCTATGCGTCTTTTGATTATGAGTTTATTCGTTTTGAGCCGGCGGCATTGGTTAAACTCGATGTGTTAATTAATGGCGATAAAGTGGATGCTTTATCGGTGATTGTGCATAAGGATTTAAGTCAAACACGCGGCAGGGATTTGGTTGATAAAATGAAAGAACTCATTCCCAGACAAATGTATGAAGTCGCCATACAAGCCGCAATAGGCTCTAAAGTCATTGCCAGATCAACAGTTAAAGCCATGCGGAAAAATGTAACCGCTAAATGTTATGGCGGCGATATTTCACGTAAGAAAAAACTGTTAGAAAAACAAAAAGCAGGTAAAAAGCGGATGAAACAAGTGGGCAACATAGAAATTCCACAAGAAGCCTTTTTAGCCGTTTTACAAGTCAATAAAGAGTAAGGAACATGCATGAAATAACTTCGGCAAGTGTAGGATGGGCAAAGGTTCTTTCGTGCCCATCATTTTAAGTGTGATGGGCACGCTATCGCTTTGCCCATCCTAC
>CAYMPX010000120.1:0-8442 GCA_964392135.1 uncultured Methylomarinum sp. | reverse complement strand
TTACCCACTTCTTCCAAAGTATGATCGGTATTCATGTTAATACCAAAACGCATACGTAAAACTTTCGCTTCTCTGGCTGTTAATCCACTTAATACATTTTGAGTCGATTCACAAAGACCCGCAATTGTAGCAGATTCCACCGGAGAAAGAACCTTTCCATCTTCAATAAAATCACCTAAATGCGAATCTTCATCATCACCAATCGGTGTTTCCATTGAAATCGGCTCTTTAGCAATTTTTAACACCTTGCGTACTTTATCTTCCGGCATTTCCATACGTTCAGATAATTCTTCAGGGGTTGCTTCCCTGCCTTTTTCTTGCAAGATTTGTCTGGAAACCCGATTAAGCTTATTAATGGTTTCGATCATATGCACAGGAATACGAATCGTTCTTGCCTGATCAGCAATTGAACGGGTAATCGCCTGCCTGATCCACCAGGTTGCATAGGTTGAAAACTTATAGCCTCGACGATATTCAAACTTATCAACCGCCTTCATTAATCCGATATTACCTTCCTGAATCAAATCCAGAAACTGTAAACCACGATTGGTATATTTTTTAGCAATTGAAATAACCAATCTTAAATTGGCTTCAATCATATCCTTTTTAGCTCTTCTTGCCTTCGCTTCACCCACCGACAAACGGCGATGAATATCTTTCAAATCAGCAACCAGCAAACCAGTATTATCTTCTATAACCTTTAATTCAGCTTGAGACTTTCTTATTTCCGCCTCATTTTCCTTTAATACGGAGGAATATGATGCACCTTTCAAATATTGCTCTATCCATGCTGCGTTTGATTCATTTGCAACAAAAGAATTAATAAACTCTTTTCTAGGCATTTTTGCCTTTTTAACACAAATATCAATAATAACTTTTTCTCTTTGTCTTACCCCGGCAATAACAGGCTTAAACGTAGCCAGCATTTTTTTCAAATACTGCGGCGCCCATTTAAACTCGGTAAAAACCACCGAAAGTACATCCAGTGCTTTCTCTGATTCCTTATGACTATAGCCATTTTTAGCAACAAAATCCGATGCGGTTTTTAATGCTTTTCTAAGCGCATCAACTTTAACCTTTACATCTTCGTAGTCTAAACCTTTAACTTCATGATCATCATCTTTACTTGCTGCCGCTGCTGCCGCTGCTGCTACCGCCGCCTTTGGATCAAACTCAGGCTCGTTAAGATCAACTAAATCAGTGACCAAATCATTTAAACGCACATCTGACTCTTCATCCATTACCGAATCAAAAGCAGTGATAAATGATTCAACGACCTTCTGTGATCGCGCGATAGCCGCAACCATTTGGCGCTGACCAAGTTCAATCCGTTTAGCTATTTTCAACTCTTCGTTTCGAGTCAATAACTCAACAGAACCCATTTCCCTCATGTACATGCGTACAGGATCTGTTGTTCTACCAAATTCACTATCAACCGATGCCAGTGCTGCCACTTCAGCAGCCGCATCGTCATCATCTGATGTTACTGCGGTATCAGCTGTTAATAATGAATCGGCATCAGGTGCAACCTCATGTACCTGAATACCCATATCAGAGATCATGCCAATGATATCTTCAATTTGTTCAGGATCAACAATATCACTAGGCAAATGATCATTCACTTCAGCGTAAGTTAAATAACCTTGCGCTTTACCTTTGGCAATTAATTGTTTAATTTGAGATTGTTGCTGTTCTTGATTCATTCTTTGCCCACAAAATACATTCAACTCTCGGCTCTGCCGAACCGAAAATTATAACACTAAAATAGTGATTAGATCACATTATATTTTACCAACCAACAGTTTCCGTAACTGTCCTTTTTCATCTTGAGTTAACCCATCAGACCTTTCTTTCTCTAATAATTGATTCAAAACAACCTCTTTCATCTGCTCAAACAGCCTATCAAGTGCCCCCGAAAATTCTGCCTCAACCCCCTGTTCAAGAATAAAAAAATTCCAGTTAATGAGCGTATTAACCACCTTCTCACTCGGCTTCCCCCTAAAATACTCAACCAGCACTGCCGCATTCTTTGGCTTAACCTCAGTAATAGCCTGAAGCACCTCGGTTAAAACGGTCATCCCGGGAAAATCCACATCCTGCCATTCAGCGTCTCGCTGCTCAACCAACTCAATTAAACCCGGGTTCTGTAACAACAAAGCAATAACAATCCGAATGGGGGATAACTTTACCTGTCCTTCTCGCCTTCTTGCACCAATAGCCTTGGTACGATTAGGCTCTTCAAGCATAGCAGGCTTTTCAAAAACGTCCAGAACAGGACTTGCTGATAACTCTTTTAGCCGAGCAATCATCATTTCCCGAAAAAAACCAGCGGGGATTTTTTCTATATAAGGCTTGGCTTCAGACAATAACTGAGAGCGCCCTTCAACGGCAGACAGGTCTACATGCTTACAAATAGCCTCAAAAAAATAAGCCGATAAAACCTGGGATTGCTGCACTCGACGCTCAAAAATTTCTAAACCCTCCGCTCTAATCAATGAATCCGGGTCTTGCCCCGATGGCAATATCATTACTTTTATTTGCCTGCCGTCCCTAAGACAAGGAAAAGCTTCTTGAACAGCTCTCCATGCTGCCTTTTGCCCCGCACTATCCCCATCAAAGCAAAATACCAACTCCGAGGTAAAACGAAACAACATATCCAAATGAATTTTTGAAGTTGCCGTACCCAATGCAGCCACTGAATAAGCAACACCAAATTGACTCAGCGCAAGCACATCCATATAGCCTTCCACTATCACTATTCTTGTAGGCTTAGATATTTTATCCAAAAGCTCAGATAAACCGTAAAGCTCCTTACCTTTTGAAAAAACAGCCGTTTCAGGTGAATTTAAATATTTTGGCAAAGAGTCATCCAGCACCCTGCCACCAAATCCTACCACTCGCTTACGCTTATCCCTGATAGGAAAAACCAGCCGCCCCCGAAAACGGTCATAAACTTTACCCGCATCCGTCTCAACCAACAGCCCCGCGTCAATCAATAATTGATTATCAAATCGAGAGGCTAGTGCCTCCCATTCATTAGGTGCATAGCCCAAGGAAAACACCTTGGCAACCTCTCCACTCAAGCCCCTGCTCTTTAAATAGGCAACCGCTTTAGCACCCTGTTCATGCTGTCGTAATTGCTCAACATAAAACACAGCGACCTGTTCAAGAATTGCATACAAGCCACTGTAATCTTGTTTGCTAGCCGAATATTTAACAGCCTCTCTTGGCACATCAATACCGGCAAAGCTTGCCAGGTCTTCAATCGCTTCAACAAAATCAAGGTGACTAAATGCCATCAAAAAACTGACTGCATTACCGCCAACACCACAGCCAAAGCAATGATAAAATTGTTTTTTACGATTAACCGAAAAGCTTGGACTTTTTTCTGTATGAAAAGGGCAGCGAGCAATATAACTACTCCCGGCCTTTTTTAAGGGGACATGCGAATCAATCAGATCAACAATATCGACCCGCACCAAAAGATCATCAATAAATTCACGAGGAATTCTGCCGGACACAAGTATCCCAAGCTTGCTATCTAGGAAGCAAGCTTGGCTCTAATAACAGAACTGACAACGGACATATCCGCACGACCTGACATTTGAGGCTTTAAAATCCCCATAACCTTACCCATGTCTTTAATAGACTCCGCAGCTGAATCAGATATAGCGGCTACCACCATAGCCTCAATCTCATCTACTGTCAGTGCCTGAGGCAAAAAGTCCTGAATAACCAAAACTTCGGCCTCTTCAACCATAGAAAGGTCTGAACGCCCCGCTTCATTAAACTGCTTTATCGACTCACGTCGCTGTTTCAGCATTTTATCCAGCACAGCGATAGTACGCTCATCATCAAGCTCAATACGCTCATCCACTTCAATCTGCTTAATCGCAGCTAAAATCATGCGTATGATACCCAATCGATCCTTAGCTTTCGCTCTCATGGCAGCTTTCATATCATCCTTGATACGCTTTGTTAATAATCCCATTTTTTTAGCCTTTAATTAAAGCTGTGGACGTCCACGACGCAAGTTTTTAAGTGCATAACGCTCACGAGCCAGTTTTTTCAAATGACGCTTAATCGCTGCAGCGCCTTTACGTTTACGTTCTGCTGTTGGTTTTTCATAAAATTCACGACGACGTACTTCTGATAAGACACCTGCTTTTTCACAAGCACGTTTAAAACGACGAATCGCAATATCAAAAGGTTCGTTCTCTCTCACTTTTACTGCTGGCATTATAATGACCTTATATGTATGTTAAGATGTTCATGGATCATTATGATCCGTAACTGAACTCTCAATTATACCCACAAATTTGATTTAATCAAAAAACAATGTACATTTTAGGCATAGAAACCTCTTGCGATGAAACCGGTGTCGCTATCTACCACTCTACAAAAGGCTTGGTCTGCCATCACTTGTATAGCCAAATCAGTATGCATACTGAATACGGCGGGGTGGTTCCAGAACTGGCCTCACGCGATCATATTCGTAAATTAACGCCACTGATCAGGCAAACTCTAACGGATAGTAAACTCGATAAATCAGATATATCAGGTATTGCCTATACAGCGGGACCAGGGCTTATGGGTGCGCTACTGGTAGGAGCAACAACTGCCCGTAGTTTAGCCTGGACCTGGGGAGTCCCGGCAATTGCCGTTCACCACATGGAGGGACACTTACTCGCCCCCATGCTAGAAGATAACCCCCCGCCCTTTCCGTTTGTTGCTCTATTAGTGTCTGGTGGTCATACCTTACTGATACAAGTTGATGGTATCGGCCACTATACACAACTCGGTGAATCGTTGGATGATGCCGCAGGCGAAGCATTTGATAAAACAGCAAAAATGCTGGGACTAGGTTATCCTGGCGGTCCCAAAGTATCCTTACTGGCAGAAAAAGGCACTGACCGCTTTAAATTTCCCAGACCAATGACCGATAGACCGGGACTCGACTTTAGCTTTAGCGGACTAAAAACATTTACCATGAACACCCTGAATGCCACAGACAAAACAGACCAGGATAAAGCGGATGTTGCCTATGCCTTTCAAAAAGCAACCGCTGAAACACTCAGTATAAAATGCAAAAGAGCACTACAACAAACAGGTCTCAATACACTGGTCATTGCAGGCGGGGTCAGCGCAAACAAACAAATTCGCGCTGAATTACTTAAAATGACCAAAAAACAAAGGGCAGAACTGTTTTTCCCCCGACTGGAATTCTGTACCGATAACGGTGCCATGATTGCCTACGCAGGATGCCAGCGCTTACTGGCAGGACAACATGAAAACCTGGTCATTTACGCCAAACCACGCTGGCCAATTAATGAGCTAACCAGCATTTAAAACTCAAATCTCCCAATATCATTAAGTTAAGGTGATTGTATAGGATGTGCTGACGATAGGAAGCGCATCAATTGTGAATGATGCGCCTCCTTGTCGTCGGCACACCCTATAAATTGAAGTTATTTAATGCATGTTCCTAAAGAGGGAAATTAGAGCAAACAGTAATGATTATACTTTACGCGGCCACTGATGCAGGCAAGACCTGCGTCCCAAGTAAAACACAGCACTGGGGCGCAGGCCTTTAGCCTGCAAATACTCACATTGCTTAATTTATCTCGCCTTAACTGGTAGCCCACATTTTATCTGCTATTAACTCTCCTCCCCCGCCAATAACCTTTGGATATTACTTTTATGACGCCACAACAAAATCACAGAAATCAAAATAAAAACGGCAACCAAATACATGTCGCCCACAATAAACCAAACGTATGCGGGAGTTAACATAGCGGCAACCAGAGCCGATAGCGAAGAGATTTTACTGATTTTATAAACTACAAACCAGGTGCCTGACACAGCAAGACCCAACAACCAGGTAACGCCCAAAGTGACCCCCAATGTTGTTGCAACGCCCTTGCCTCCTTTAAAATCAAAAAATACAGGATATAAATGCCCCAAAAAAGCAGCAAATACCACAGAGGCCAAAATAAGCGTATCAACACTCAAAAATGTTGCTATCAAAACAGGAATAAAACCCTTTAAGGCATCACCCAATAAAGTGATTGCCGCTGCTTTTTTACCCCCTATTCGCATCACATTGGTTGCCCCGGGATTACCCGACCCATGCTCACGCGGATCATCCAGCCCCATTAACCGGCACACAATAATGGCACTGGACACCGACCCAATTAAATAAGCTGCTGGCACTAATAACCACTCAATCATTACATTCTCTCTCAATCAAAACTTGTATAGCAGAGAAATTTCCCTGATACTGATACTTTAAAAAAAATTATTTTAACCGGAAAACCGAATGGACATCATTTTTTTAGGCGGTCTTGAAGCTACAACCATCATAGGTATCTATGACTGGGAAAGAGAAACCAAGCAAACATTAGTACTTGATATTGAAATGGCTTTTGATATAAAAAAAGCCGCTGAAACAGATGATATTCAATACACTCTCGACTATAAAACAGTCTCTGAACGTGTAGTTGCCTTTGTTGAACAAAGTGAATTTTTTCTTGTTGAGAAATTAATTGAAGAAATTGCCAATACCTTGCTTACCGAATTCAACACACCCTGGGTCAAAATCACCTTAAATAAAAGGGGCGCGATTAGCCGCGCTAAAGATGTTGGCATCACTATCGAACGAGGAGAAAAATAACTCATGCCCACGGGTTTTATAAGTATCGGTAGCAATATTGATAAAGAGATTCATATCCCTTCGAGTCTTAATGCGCTAAAAAAACAATTTGGCCCGATAATCCTGTCTAGCCTCTATGAAACAGCAGCGGTTGGCTTTACAGGCGATAATTTTCATAATTTGATTGTACAATTTGATAGTGAATTAAAAGCCAAAGCCGTTGCAAAAATACTCAGACAAATAGAGCTTGATCACGGCAGAACACGTGACAGCAGAAAATATGCAGCAAGAACCTTGGATTTGGATCTCATTCTTTACGGTAATCTTATTATTAGCGATGGCAGACTACAAATTCCCAGAGATGAAATTGAACGCTACGCTTTTGTACTTGAGCCTTTAGCAGAAATAGCGCCCGATTTATTACACCCTGTCAGTCATATCTCTTATGCACAATTATGGGATAACTATGATAAATCAACCTTAAAGCAAAAAAAGATTACGGCATAATATAAAGGTGACTCAAAGCACCTTTATAGGATGTGCTGAGGAACGAAGCGCATCCATTGTAAATGATGCGCCGCCTTATCATCGGCACATCCTATAAATTATTTAGAACGCCCTCCCACTTTTGACTTGAATTCAGCTAGTTTAAAAGAATGCTTAAAAATATTATAAATCAACATTGTAGGATTATAAGTGCGCTTAAAGGCAACAGAAGTAGAAACTATAAAACAGCTTGTAAAATCATTTGATATAAATGCCCAGGTCTATCTCTATGGCTCACGTACTGACGATTTGTTAAAAGGAGGTGATATTGATTTGTTAATTATTTCATCTTGTTTTTCTTTTAAAGATAAATTAAAAATAAAATCTGAGTTATATCATCAATTAGGCGAGCAAAAAATAGATTTACTTATTACCCAAAAAGCCACAACGCCTTTTGTGAGATTAATTTTAGATACAGCTATTTTATTGTGAATATTAAACAATTAGATTTATTAGAAGAACAGTTAAAGCGGCTTGATAAATCTCGAAGTGTTTTAGAGTATTCTTATAAACGATGCGTGGTGATTAAGGATAAAGCAAAATTTGACGATCAGGATTTAGAACGTTTTGAATCGCTAACCGGTCGTTTTGCCCGTTTATCTGATTTACTTATCCAAAAAATGTTTCGTTTAATTGATCGTTTGGATTTAGATGATCAAGGATCGGTACGAGATAGAATTAATCGTGCCGAAAAAAAAGGTTTAATTGTGAGTGCCGAGCAGTTTATATTAATTAGAGAGTTACGTAATACCATTGCTCATGAATATGATCCTGTAGCAACTGAGCAGATTTTTTTACATGTTGTAGAGTTTTGTCCGCTGTTATTTGATGCGGTCGAGAGATTAAAACAGTATGTTGAGAAATTTATAGATGCTTGAACAATAAAGGTAAGTATCATGCACAAAATAATTTGGACAACATACATTGTTATGTAGGATGTGCTGAGGAACAAAGCGCATCAATTGTAAATTGATGCGCCGCCTTATCATCGACATCCCCTTAAATCATCCCAATATAATGCCATCGCCTAAATAGGCAGTCACATCAACCACCCCCACCGCGATAACAAATACCTCTTCTCGACTCAAGCCTTGATCCAGCTTATTAACCCAAAATTGTAAATCATTGCCAACCAATGCCGAACCTAAAACTTCAGCACTTAAATCCTGCACAAAAGCCGTATTATCTGCATTACCCCAAGTGGATAAATAGCCCTCTGTTCCCATTTGACTTTGTGCGAGTTG
>CAYMPX010000119.1:0-8485 GCA_964392135.1 uncultured Methylomarinum sp. | reverse complement strand
ATATTAAAGGCTCGCCAAATACGTCTATTGAACAAATAGATCGTATGACTAGAGATATTTCCAGATTTATCATGGCGGATGGATCAGGTAAGGCTAAATCGGCTACAGGGTTGGCTGGTCTTTATATGAATGAAGATTATGAACTGATTCATGGTAATAACTTTGGTGTGGTTCTAGTTACGTTACCGGCTAAAAATAATCAAACAATTAAAGATCCTATGCAGCATCTGGAATTGATGCGGATAAAATTAAAAAAGGAGTTTGAACATGATGGCTTTGTTGTGAGCGTTCATCCTATGAAAGAAGGTCCTCCTTCCGGTAAAGCAATTAATGTTAAAGTGATGGGAAGTAATTTAAATTCTGTCTCACAGCTTGCTGATAAATTGCTTGATTTTTTAAAAACTCAACAGAGAATCGCGCCGTACTTAGTTGAGCTTGAAAATGATCAAGGCGTTCCTAAAAAAATTTATCGTTTTGATGTTCGTCACGATCGTGTTAAAGAATATGATCTTAATAGTAGGAATGTAGCACGTTTAGCAGGCAGTGTATTGGATGGTCGTTACATTGGCAAGTTTCGATCTAAAGATGAGGAAATTGATCTTAAATTGCTGGTTGACCAAGCCGCTATTGAAAATATCGAACACATCTTGTCTATCCCCGTCGTCGAGAATGCGGTAGCTCCTATACTACTAGGCGACTTAACAGAGCTACGAACGTATGAAGAAATCGGGGAGTTCCATCGTTATCAAGGGCAGCGAACAATTAGTATTAAATCTGATTTAAAGACGGGTGCGCCGATCTCATCAGCCTTTGTCATTAATGCGGTGAGTGATTATTATGATTCAATAAGAGACCGTTATCCAGGCGCTACGATTCTTTTTAGCGGTGAGTATGAAAACACTCAGCGTTCCTACCAATCTTTAATTTTCGCTTTTTTTATTGCGGTAATGGTTATTTATATGGTGTTAGCTGTTCAATTCCAGTCATATTTACAGCCTGTAATTATTCTTTTTGCAATCCTTTTTGCAATTATTGGGATTATTTTAGGAAAATTTTTAACTCAATCGCTATTTACTATTAATAGTTTTATCGCAGTAGTCGGTGTGGTAGGCGTTGTGGTAAATGATTCTTTAGTTTTAATAGATTTTATGAATAAAGCTTATCGTTCCGGTTTGTCCCGCAGAGAATCAATTGACAATGCGATTAAGGTAAGACTGCGTCCAATTGTATTAACCACAATGACAACAATTTTTGGGTTATTACCTATGGCTTTGGGGATTCCAAGTTATTCTGTTGTCTGGGGAGCAATGGCATCAACCTTTGTTTGTGGATTAGGTGTTGCTACCTTATTAACTTTGTGGGTTGCCCCGGTATTATGGGACTTAATTCAAGATAGACAAGAAAAAGCATAAATTAATATGGAAATTAAATTTGATTTAACGGTGGTAAATTGGCTGGCTTTTGTTGCTGATCCTTCAATCAGCATTTCAAGGTTAGGATATGCTAGTAATGAAAAAGAGATGCTTAAGCTTTTTTTAACTAAACTAACTGAGGGTGTTTTTTCTTCTTCTTTAATTGAGTCACGACATGTTTTAGATCGTATGAAAATACTATTGAGTCGTCTTGTTGCTATGGATGATGAACAATCTCTTGAGGAGTTTTATGTTGAAATTCGTCAATATTTGGGAAAGAAACAATGGATAGCACTTATTATTCCTTCTGGAATAGAGCTAACATTGGATGATGTTCTTTGTGATCCTGAATTACTTGGATACCTGGTTAGATCTACATCCAATAATCAAGGACTTATTTTACAATTAGAACAAGCGCCAGATACAACTACGATATTACTTGATATACATGAGTCATTAAAAACTGTATTGAATAAAAGTATTGATTGGCCCGGTATTTTTGTTTGGTCTCCAGGGGGGGATTCAATATTTTTACCCGTTAGTTCTGTCGATTTCCTTGAAATTGATATTGAAGCGCGTGTGCAATGGATTTTTTCTAAACTTTTTTCAGGACTGACATTTGATTTAGGAAATTTAAAACTCGAATATAAACGTGAATTTCCAGAAGCGTTTGAAAATGAAAATAAAACAATCAATATTCTACATCTCAGTGATCTTTATATTGGTAATGTTGAAGCCAACCTACGAATATCACGTCTTCAACAATTTATTAGATGTTTAGTCGAGGAACTAGGTGAAACATCGAAAATAATACCTGTAATAACGGGTAATTTTATGAAAAACCCTAGTGAGAAACATATTAATAAAGTACGTTATTTTTGGGAGTTTCTTTCTGGAATGGGTACAGAAGAACCATTATTAGTGTTTGGTAATAATGATGTCCGAAAAGACGGTAATATAAATGAAAACTATCGTACTGCTGTTGGATTTCAAAATAACAAAGTAACATGGTATGAGGTTGAAAAAATAGCTATCGTTTCTTTAAATACGGTGCTTCATGGCAATCTAGAGCATGGTGCAATTGGTGAAGAGCAATTGGAGGCGATTGAATATGAAATAGAAAGAAAGAAAGATAGTGATGATTATAAGTTTGTGATATTAATGCATCATCTACCTATTAGTTATCAAGATCAAGATCAAGCTATTCAGCCGTTTTATAAAAAAATTGCAGGTGAGTCTTTTGTTTGTACTGAAGCTGTTGAAGGGGCTGATTTATTATTTGATTTTGCAAACAAGCATTCTATTACAGTTCTTTTGCACGGACATCAACAGATTCCTCTTGTTAGTCAGACTGAGTTGAATGTTCCAGTGGTTGGTTGCGGTCGTACTATCGGTATTAAATCACAATTTGATGGTAGTGTTTACTTTAGCATTAATATTATTTCTGTTAACGGGTTCAACCATATGATTTCTTCTCGTTTGTTGGCGATTAGAAAACCTGAGGCCGGATTTGTTGAGGCTAAGAGACACGAGGTCATTTTTCGTTCTCTGATTTAGTATCCCTTTTTTCCTCATGTCCACTTATTGGTTATGCCGCCAGGACAGCGAGATAGTGTGAGTCGTTTGTTTCAATATGACTCTCAATTTCTCACTTCATCTATAAATAGAATCATGAATAAAAATAGATTACTACTTGTTGCTATAGCAAGCATTTTACTTTCGGGTTGCGCGAGTTTTGGGAAAGGTATTACTGAAGCAATTATTGAGAAAAAAGAGGCGGAAGATACGCGTTTGTGTGAGGTGTGGGGTGAGGCGTTTAACGGCTTAAAACCTCACTTGGATAACAAACAAGGAAAAATGAAGGTATTAATGGTGCATGGAGTAGGGGATCATCAGCCCGGCTATTCAACCCAGTTTTTTGAAAAAATAGCGAAGGAATTAGGGTTGTCCGTTACGGCTAAAGCACCCAAAAACATTAAGCTATCTGATTGGAAAAACCCAGATAAAGAGTTGGGTAATTTGCGTATTAATCGTTATTTAAGTGCAGATAGAACACAAGAATTAATGTTTTATGAATTAACCTGGTCTGCTATTACTGCGAAAGAAAAACAAGTGCTTGCATACGATAATTCGGGAGAGTATTCCTTTAGAAGGGCTGAAATTAATGATTTAATGAAGCGCTTCTCTAATGATACGGGACCCGATCCAATTATTTATCTGGGTGAAAGCAGGGAGGATATTCTTTTGTCTTTTGCTCAAGCGTTTTGCTGGATGACGCATGGAACCTGGGAAGATTTACCTTCAAATGTTAAAGAAAGCTGTCAAAGGCTTAATATGTCAGCGATTGATAATGATCAATATGCTTTTGTCTCACATAGCCTGGGTAGCCGGATAACCATTGATGGAATGCAATATATCGCTTCTGAACTGGGTGGTAAAATAAATTCAGACAATACGCTTAAAAAGCAGGTTAATAAAGCACTGAAAGAAAAGGTTATCCCTATCTATATGTTGTCTAATCAGCTACCTATGTTACAACTGGGTAGAAAACTGCCTGAAGTAAGCGGTCAAAAACAGGCGTATTGTAGCGCGACGGGAAACAATTATGCGGAGCGGATGGTCGCTAAAACACCGGTTATTGCCTTTAGCGATCCGAATGATTTATTAAGCTATGCCATTCCGCCAGGGTTTGTTGAAAAATATCTTGATTCCAGATTATGTATTAATGTAACGAATGTGAATATTAATATAGCGTACGTCTATGATATCTTTGGCTTAGGTAAGCTGGCAAACCCAATGGAAGCGCATATTGGCTATGATACGGATGATCGTGTTGTCGCTTTAATTGCCAAGGGAATAGGAGGGCCGTCTACGGCGAAGATTGTAAATGATCGGTGCCGCTGGATTGAAACAATAGATTAGCCATGAGGGGTGCTGATTTTAAATAATGTAGCCGTTCTAAACTAATGATTTTGTTATTCTTATGTTTAGTTTACATTGTGCTGAATTAGCACCCGCCGAGAGGGTTTGAAAGAAGTCTACAGAGAGTGTTTTTCGACCCCGTTTGTCATTTCTGCATATTCTTCAAGAACTTCTACGCTGTTTGATTAAATAAACTCTGGTTCTTTATCTGTTGATAAGTTTCTGATGTCAACTTGCCTGTATGTGCAGACATGTGTCCAGGATTGATGCCGGCAGCCATAAATTGTTGTTTTAGATAATCAAGATGATCGGTTATTTTAGTAACAGCCTGTTGATCCTCACTCCAAAATCGTGTATTTATGGTTTTATCAAAACAGGAGATTTGACAGTGGATGGTTGCTAGTTCAGGCGGTGTAACGGTGAGAGTGACTGTCCAGTTTTCTTGTTTTTTATTGTCGTTGTTTTTCTTGTTATGGCTGATTTCAATTTTTACCGATTCAGCTATATTATTGTTTATATAAGGCAGGTCAATAACCCAGAGTTGCTTTGTTGCATCCTCCCTAGGCAATGAAGTGAGTTGATTAAGGATTGTTCTTGCTAATGTACTGTCTGTTTTTTGTTGTAGTTCTTTGATTAACTGGATTTCAGTTGCATTGTTTTGTTTATCTTGCTGGGTAGTCAATTCTTGTTTTAAGGTAAGGCGTAGTTTGAGTAGTTGATTTTTAAAGTCAGGTAGGAAGTGGAATGCAGGTGTTGTTTTCTGAGTTAATTTAGCCTCTAAAAATAAACCTGAATGGGTAAGCGCTTTTTTTAATCGCTTAGGTGTTTTTAAATCGTTAATCTGCTGAAGGCTATCTAGAATTTCTCTGGATAAATGTTTTAAGGTGTTGCTAATGGTTTTATTTTTTTCAAGGTAACGTAAGTTAGTAATAATTTGGTTGAGCAATAAACCGGGTTGTTGTTGAATGGGTAACACTTGCTTGAAAGTTTCCTGCACTATTTGTTGAAGCTGACGTGTTTTTATAAGTGGTTTTGCTTCACTAGGAAGATTATTTGGCTGTAATTGTGGGGCAGTGTTTAATAATTGGGAGGTTAAATTAACAGTGACTTGTTTTTCCAGACCTTTAGCAGACAAAGGCGGGGTTGTTAATAGAGTTTGTGGTGTTTCGGCTTTATTTGGCAGCCGTTGTTTTTTTATTGCGCCTTCTGTGGGCGGGTTTTGTGGATTTGTAGTGATTGTTTTTACTGTGTTGGGGATTAAAGTCAGGGTTAGGGGTTTGTCGTTGCCAGTGTTTAATACTGGGGTGTTAGAAGGGTTCTGTTTGGGGGTAAGTGTTTGGTCTCTTGTTTTATCTAAAATTTTAAATTCGATTGCAGGGGTTAATTTACTGACTAGCAGTTGAAGGGTTTGTCCCGTTTTTATATTAGCGGGTAAATTACTGGTAACACTCAGTGTTTTGTTTGATTGAGCTAGCTGCAGAGTTAATGTTTGCTTTTCAATTTTAGAGAGGGTCACTTTGACATCAAGCTGTTGGTGCAATTTTAAGCTTAGCTCATTAGTCTTTTTCTCCAGTAGCAAGGAATGGTTTGGGGTGATTTGAGGAAGTTTAATATCCATTTGAATCAGCTTAACATTTTTCTGATATGTTCAATTTCATTTTTTGCCTGGTCAAGTATATTAATACTTAGATCTGCGTCCATATGACCTGCAACTAATTTCTTATAAGCGGGGAGCTGATCTATTTTTGGCATTTTTTTAATATCAATTTTACCTATAAAGCTATGGAGTTGTGCAATCATCACAATATCGCTGTAGTCAGGGGTGTCACTGCCTTTTCTATACCAGTCTTCAGCATGAATAATGACATCTTCAAAATCAGCAGGAAAATCCCATTTTCGGATAATTTGTACCCCTATCTCTGTACGTAGTTTTTTAACGGTTTCGACTAAATCCCTGGGGTTTTTTAAAATATCCGGTTGTTTGTCTGCATACGTTAAAATAGGCACGATACCAATGTCGTGAATTAATCCTGCAAGCATGGCTCTATCAGGGTCAAACCCAGGGGTTTTGTGGGCAAATACGGCGCTTATGGAGGCAACATGACTGCTATGCGCCCAAAGGTCTTGCATTTTTTTTCTAATAATGGGTGATTTAGCATTAAATACGGCTTTCATGGAAAAGGCAGTGATAATACTTTGAGCGGCTTTTAAGCCTAAGCGGGTTAAAGCTTCGGGGCAGCTTTCGATTTTTCGACGTCCTCGATAGAGTGGGCTATTAGAAATTTGTATTAAGCGGGCTGTAATTGAGGGATCGATTTGAACAACACGGGCTATTTTACTGTTGTTTGCCTTGTCATCATTAATGGCGCGTCTGATTTTAAAAGAAACATCAGGAATCGTGGGTAGGGCAAGCTTGTCTGATTGCATGTATTTATAGCAATCAAGATATAAACGGTTTTTGGCTAAACTAGCCGCTGTCTGAAGGGGGTTATTTGAAGCGGTCATAGATAGAATTTATACAGAATTCCGGGGTTATTTGTTTGTTTTATCATTGGATATATTTTCCTGAGGTGGTGTGGCAGGCTGATTTTTGTCATCTAGCAATAGATTTTAGTTTAAAATTGACGCTTCCGTTACCACTGTAAGTGAGATTAGATGAGTGCCGATCCAGTGAATGAAGCTGATATTATCACAACACTAAAAAGCATTAGGGACTATATTCGATGGGGAGCGAGTCAGTTTTCTGAGAAACAGGTGTTTTTAGGGCATGGTATTGCAACACCATTACATGAATCAGCCGCATTGGTATTGCATGCGCTTTATCAGCCATACAATCTTGATGATTGTTATTTAGATGCCGTATTAACGCGGGAAGAACGTAATAAAGTGGTGCAATTGCTGTGTCGTCGCATTAACGAACGTAAACCGGTTGCCTATTTAACCCATCAGGCAATTTTTGCCGGATTAGCTTTTTATGTCGATGAAAGAGTGCTTGTGCCTCGCTCGCCTATTGCTGAATTGATCGAACAACGCTTTGAACCCTGGGTTGATGAAGAGCAGGTCTTTAATGTTTTAGATTTATGTACCGGCAGTGCATGTATTGCTATTGCCTGTGCTTATGCTTTTCCAGAAGCACAAGTGGATGCGGTTGAGTTATCTGAGGATGCGATGGAAGTGGCTCAACTTAATATCAAAAAACATGAGGTTATGGAACAGCTTACGGTCTATAAATCAGATTTGTTCAATGCCTTACCTCATACGAAATACGATGTTATTGTAAGCAACCCACCTTATGTTGCGATACAGGAATGGAAAGAATTACCGGCAGAATATCATAACGAACCAGAAATGGGGTTTACGGGAGGTATTTCAGGTCTGGATTTGGTTTTACGCATTTTAGTGGATGCAAACAATTATTTAACAGAGCAAGGAATCCTTATTGTCGAAGTGGGCAGTAGTGCTGAAACGCTACAGCAACTTTTTCCTGAGGTTCCTTTTTATTGGCTAGAATTTGAGCGAGGTGGTGATGGGGTTTTTCTATTAACTGCTGAACAGGTTCGGCAATATCACTCAAACTTTAAAAACAAGATTTAAACTATGTCAGGCAATACGATAGGAAAATTATTTACCGTTACTACTTTTGGTGAAAGTCATGGGATTGCATTGGGTTGCACTGTTGACGGTTGTCCACCGGGAATACCTCTAACGGAAGCAGATATACAGCGGGATTTGGATAGAAGAAAGCCGGGGACATCTCGACATACCACGCAACGCAGAGAAGCCGATCAGGTCAAAATACTTTCGGGCGTATTTGAAGGCAAGACCACAGGCACGCCAATTGGTTTGATGATTGAAAATACCGACCAAAGATCGAAAGATTATTCAAAGATCGCTGAAACTTTTCGACCGGGACATGCGGATTATTCGTATCAGCATAAATATGGGTTTAGAGATTATCGTGGGGGCGGGCGGTCTTCGGCACGAGAAACTGCAATGCGTGTTGCTGCAGGCGCTATCGCTAAAAAATATTTAAAGGAAAAGTTTAATAGTGAGATCAGAGGCTATTTATCTCAATTAGGACCGATTAAGGTAGAAAAAATAGATTGGGCGCTGGTTGACAGCAATCCGTTTTTTTGTCCTGATGCCGATAA